>NZ_JAVJRX010000118.1:0-7806 GCF_040219735.1 Coleofasciculus sp. G1-WW12-02
TGGGGGAGAATTTCTGTTAGGAACACGTTCTATGTACATGACTACAATTGTCTCACAGATTCTCTCCTAAGACTATTAAGAAAATCTTAAATATACATGGGTACGATTTGAGGGGGCTAAATTGCTAAAATGCTTATGCAGTAGGGGTTCAGTCCCCTGTAGTACATCTGGACGGGGGGAACTTCAGTTTAAATCAATAGACTTGGTTATGGATACGCTTTCAATGGGTCTTGTTGAACTTTCATCAGTTCCAGAAAGGTTGCGTTCCCTGACTTATTTCCCTCATCTGAGAATGAGTTAGCACAAGCATATTTGATCTAACTTGAGCACGATCGCACTACTAGGCATGGTATAGCCACAACTCTTGTCGATACTTGCTTATCGCCTACTGCCTGCCTTTGTTTACGCGATCGCACTACTAGGCGTGGTGTAGCCACAACCCTTGTCTGTACTTGCTTATCGCCTACGTCAACGTCGCTAACCACTATATTCCTTCTCCTGAGTACCTTTCTAACTTGTCTTAGCTTAAGTGGAAGGCAATTGGGATGCGTTGGGAGGATCAATCATAAATCTATCGGCTACCAACCTAAGGCGGGACAAGATGAAGAAAAAAGTTGAGGGGGGTTGCGAATAATGTTCGCGTCAATTAATCGCGAACAAATACCCACTGGGACTTGCACGTTGACAGGAGCCTGATTATGTGCATGAAGTCCTACCTGTTTTTTAGGTGTTCCACTATTAGGAATAGACTTCCCTTCTGGGTCGGAACCCAAATATAATCCTTGGAGTCTAGTTACTTTTTAGTGTCTGAATATAAGTCTGACCAACTGTCTTTTAAAGAATCAATGGCTTTGGTTAATTCATCGATTTGAACTCTTCTGACGACCTGGATAACCCCATTAACATGGGCGGCGCTTCCGGCAGCTCCGAGATGTTGGTAGCGAGAAAGCCGATTACCCCCTTTGGTTGTGGGAAAAATTGGCGTTTTGGCTTGTAGTTTGTAATACCAGTAAGTTTTCCGTTGCCCTCGTGCTTGGTAACGAGCCACGTAACAGCCGGATGGGGCGACTTCTCCCTCTAACTCAAGTTGACGCTTGCGGGCAACGAGTGCCGCGATCGCGGCACTTAATCGCTCTGCTCTATCCAGAGTGTCGAGTTCCTTATTGGTTGGGTTTTGAGGTGACATGGTTGAAGGATTTAAGAGAACAGACTGCAACTTGGTATAAGAATGCGATCGCTACTTGAATCGCATCAGTATAAGCCACCGCAAATAACCCACCACTGGCTGTATCAATTAAAACGACCAGCGCGATTAAAATTACCCCAGCGAGATAAGTTGTGCCGAGAAAAGACTGGAATAAATAGCCCCCAGCAACTAAATTTCCCGCCAATAAAAAGGCAAAACTAAGCACCATGATGATTGAGGCTACCCGCTCTGTCATTCGACTATACTTGACCCGATAAAAATCAGGCAAGGTAATTAATGGCGGAGACGATCCGCATCTAATTCTGTAGTCATATCGCCTTCAATCACCACCATATTTAATTCTGACTGAAGGGTAGCCAAAGTAAGTTCCAATAAAGCTGTTTTCCCCGCGCCCGGACTACTCATTAAATTGAGACAATGAATACCCCAACGATCAAAATGTTCTCGGTTATGCTCTGCACCTGCTTGGTTAGCATGGAGGAGTTTAATTCCTAAGGCTGCATCGAAGGTTTGGTGCATGGTAATTAGTCCCAAATAATGAATAGATTGGATAGCACTTTAAGCAGGTTTTTACCTAAAATTTGCCTAAAAATTAAACGTGTTCTAGCCTGATGATGAGAAGGCGAACGCCTCTGAGTTTGAATACTCAATGCGATCAATTTTTAACTCACGACCGGAGCGAATATCGTCCATCGGAGACTGACAATTTGGGCAAGAATATTGCAGACCAATTTGTGGAAAATATTCTGACTGACACCTATGACAAAAAGCAATCAATGGCGTTTCTCGAATCACTAAATTTACTCCATCCAAGAAGGTATCTTTCGTCTGTGCTGTAAACGCAAACTCTAAACTAGCTGGCTCAACACAGGTGAATTTTCCCACAGTTAAATGAATTGCTTCAATTTTAGGTACATCAAGTTGGCTTTCAAACCAATCCCGCACCGTTATAATCAAAGCTTTGGTCATGTCTGTTTCATGCATGGTCAATCGATTTGAAAACGGATCAAAAAACACTTCAAATTTCCACTGCGATCGCTTACCTCCACGGGTGATCCACTACTTGAGCTTCAGAGTGGATATAGCTCGGTTTTTCGTTGCGGGGTAACTGCCCTGAAACCACAAGATGCGCCAAGGTATCACAAATTACCCGCGTAGCCATTAAAGATGTCATATCACTCACATCATAAGGCGGTGAAACTTCTACCACTTCCATGCCGCACACATTAGTTTCACGAATGATTCGCTTCAGTAAATAGAGAGCTTCACGAGGTAACAAGCCACCCGGTTCTGGCCAACCTGTACCCGGTACAAACCCCGCATCAATACAGTCAATATCAAAGCTAATCCAGACACAATCCGTGCCATCCGTCGCTTGTGCAATGGCAAAATCCGCTGCTGAATCAAGACCCATTTCTGTAATATCGGTAACAGTGAGAATATTCGTCGCCCGTTCCCGACAGACTTTCACCCCTTGGCGCGGCACTTGCCAACCACCAATGCCCAACTGCACAAGGTTTTTTGCCGGGGCGTTGTTCATGTTAGTGGCGTGGAACCAAGGACAGGTATGCATCCGTTCATCAAGGTCGGTTTCTTGGGTATCGACATGGCGATCGAAATGAATAATCCCGACTTTTTTATCCCCTAAATGACGACAAATGCCCCGCACAGTGGGAAATCCGATGGAATGATCGCCTCCTAAAATCATGGGAAATGCTCCCGAACTAAAGACATGAGCAACACCTTTGGAAATCTGATCAAAGGACTTTTCATTATTGGCAGGAATGGTAAAGATATCTCCCACATCACAGAGAGTAATTTGTTCGCGCAAATCAACTCCAAACTCAAAATTATATGGGGTATAAAGAGCAGATATACGGCGAATCCCTTGGGGGCCAAACCGGGTTCCAGGACGGTAGGTTGTCCCGGAATCGTGGGGAACACCAATAATTGCCACATCATAATTACCTACCTGTCGCACATCTTCAAGATAGGGAGCTTTCAGGAAGGTGTTAATCCCTGCATAGTGGGGGAGTTCTCCCCGTGAAAAGGTAGGGATACTGCGGTCTTTGATACTGTCGGCAGCTTCGAGTCCGTACTCTAGACCTTGATTCACTTCCTGTTGCCATCCAGTCAGGGGGAGTTGTTGCTCCATACCTAGGGCTCGTTGGGCTTCACTTTGCCCATTAGGGGGCTCAAAGGCAGAGTCTGTCATAAGATGCTCCAATTGATGATTAGCCAAAACCACAAAAGCCCAGAAGAGCTAGCAATTCATACTGGATGAATTACTTAGTTCTCCCGGGCTTTTATCCCGCCGTGGGGTTATCGATCTTCAAGCTTGATAACCTGTCTCTCTTGGTCCAGACATTTCACCTCGTGGTGATGAAACCGGAACCCTAGAGACGATTTAGTTCTTGCTTCACAAAATATTACCCTCTCCAGAGATATGCTGTATCAATAACTACTGTTTAGCAATGTAGTTCATTGTACTTCAACTTTAAGTGCAGAATGTGGGTTAAATCTTTATACCTTCTTAATGCTCTGAGTCAGGATCGGGTCTTCCGTACTTAGTGTGCTAAACTGTTAGGATAATGCCACAAGAATAAAGCGCGTATTGTAAAATTATTAAAATTCCTGAAGCCAAAACCACACCGTTTTAATAGTTTCAGCTTATTGTTAACTCCTTCAACTACTCCATTTGTTGTTCTACTTTCAAAATACCCCACGACTTCAGCAAACCATCGTTTTATTGCCGATACACTTTTTTTATATGAAATTTGCGCCTTATCTAACCAATCAATTAATTTTAAAGTTCCCTCTCCCAGGTTTTTACTTTATTCAAATATCTGATACAATTCTTCTTTTAATGAATGCATAATTCCAATTAAAGGCGAAGCTTCTTTGACTTGCTCTAATTTTTGAGTTTGCTTTTTTGATAATTTTATTTCCGATTTTAGTAGGGTATATTTACTCCCCTGTAGAGACGTAGCATGCTACGTCTCTACCGAATAATTTTGCTCTTTCTTTACCGTTCAGCGCTTCGGCTGTTTTCTTTTGGTCAATTCTCGCCTTATTCAACTCCTCATTAACCATTTTAGTAATATGAAATCTGTCCACTGTTACCACGGCATTGGGATAGAGTTTTTGGACTAACGATTTATAGTTTCCCGTCATATCCATGCTTACTTCTTCTATTTGCGACAGAACCTCTTCTTCTGTTAATTTATTGTTTTTAGCTACATTAATAACATCACCATGAATAACTTGTTTAGTTATAGCATGAGCATACCTATGAGTGAATTTCTTTTTATATCCAACAAAATCTAAACATTCACTAAAAGGTTTTTTACAATAATCACACTTAAATCTTCGACGATTTAAGTAGAGCATGACTTCTCGGTTACATATAGGTAAATCTCTCACTAAATGTCTTTGATTTTGATGAAGGCGATGGCTAGTATGACTACAGCGTGGGCAGTTAGCTGTTTTCTTTTGAACTTTAACAGATAAAATTAATGTTCCTTCTGCCTCTTGGATTTTTTCGACTATGACTCCTGGTAAGTTGAGGAGCTTTGTCATTTCTCTTTTCACAATCACTATATTGGCTATGTTTTAGGTGCATTGTTTTAACAGTTTAGCACACTAAGTACGGAAGACCCATAAATTATTCCGGCGACAGAAAATAATTTGGGTGACTTGCTAACAGAAAGATAGCCCATCTTGATCATCTAATTTTAAAAAATATGTCTAAAATTATACCACGTTTTTTGCGGAGATCGCATTCCTCCGGTTCCGACGCTCGTTCCTCGCTACCGCAACGCTTTCGCTATAGCTGCGCTTCACGCTTCGCTCTTCCTAGACATGATAGAAGGCAATTTAGTATCAGTAACGCCAAGAGTCAAATTGCTCTCAACCAAGACAAGATAGGCATACGGTTTAGCGATTTGCTAAAGGGTAACTTCAGGTGAACTGTCCCCCTCTGACTATTGAACCCTTACATTTCGCCATCACCGCACAAATTTCCTCCACAGAAGTGGCAAATTCAGGAACTCTCCCCAATAGGCTTTCCAGACACTGAGGCGCAATTTGTTGTAAATTCCCGATACCCGGATATGCCAGCATCAGAGAGATTAAATGCAGCAAGCGGTCAAAATCCAACAGCCGAGAATAGCGGTGTAACTGAATTTGTCCATGTTGGGTGCGGTTAGTGCGATTCACCTGGCTGTGTCTGAGGCGTTGGAGTTTGGTTTGGATTTGTCCGATATCAAATTTACCCTTAACAGGCGTCACCGGATAAACCCCTGCAAATCCCTCAGCCGCTAGGGGAGGAAATTGATGCAGGGACTGGTATAAGGATTCTATCACCGAATCGGGAACCTGACGCGATCGCTGTTTATTCCAGCGCAGACAAGTAGACAGAGGGGTTTTCAGATGCCATCCTATCCACAGAGGAGATGGGGAAACAGATGCATTCGTAGGGGCGAAGCTTATGCGCCCAGATGTCTCGGTTTTATGCCAACATTCCAGCGCATAAGCTTCGCCCAATTCCCCTGAGGAAGATGAGGAAGATAGGCTACATCTGTGCAATTGCATCAACAGCGACATCCGCCAAGAACGTTTGGCATTAGTAGCATCATAAATGATCGGTTGACCGGATGCGATCGCCCTTTGGATTTGCTGTAAGAGGTATTGTTCAATTTCCAACCATTCCCCCTGGATGGTGGCGTCACCATAGAGGGTTTGGCGGATTTCATCGGTGGAGACTATTTTGTAGTTTCCCAG
The DNA here is from genome assembly GCF_040219735.1 of Coleofasciculus sp. G1-WW12-02. Classification (NCBI taxonomy): domain Bacteria; kingdom Bacillati; phylum Cyanobacteriota; class Cyanophyceae; order Coleofasciculales; family Coleofasciculaceae; genus Coleofasciculus; species Coleofasciculus sp. G1-WW12-02. The sequence goes on from NZ_JAVJRX010000118.1 coordinate 5,990, forward strand.
TTTTGCCAATTCCCCAGCCAGGGTTGATTTACCACTGGCGGGACAACCAATTAAAACGTGACATATTAGTCTTTCGTCATTTGTCATTTCAGGATATATAATCCTCAGTCCGAATAAATTAGATCAGGACACGATAGTATCGTGTCCCTACAGAATCAATTATTCCTAATCCTTGGTAGGGACACGGCAATGCCGTGTCCTATTATGTTAATCGTTTCCATTAATTCGACTTCCGAAGAAGTCTAAAGAAAATTTTGTCGGGAGTGGAAAGAAAAAAGGTCTAATGTTTCCATTAATTCGACTTCCGAAGAAGTCTAAAGGGTCGGCTCCTGGGAGCCTCACCCTGACCTGATTCTACACCCTGATTTTCGGGGGTCAAGATTTACCCCGAATAGCTGCAACTCATTCTCAATAAATCACCCCATTCAAACCCTGAAACCCTTACCCAGAGCCATCTCCGGGGGGGTCTACGAAAACATAAGGATTTCAGCCATTGCCTGACTCCCCCGGAAACCTTACGCACAAGCGCCCCAAAATCACCCATTTTCCTGTAACCAACTTGATAACTCTTCTAAATTGTTGAAATCAAAAACATCATTGCTTAGACCTTCCAACTGGTCAACCGATAAGTTTTTAATCCGCTGACTGATTTCTGACGGAATTGACCCAAACTGTCGCTCCAGGAAACGGAATATCCATCGAATTTTCTCTTCTTGACGACCTTGTTCTACTCCTTCTTGTAATGCCTCCTGCTTTGCCTTAACAATCGATCCCCGTTGGTCTTCCAGGAACATTTCTTGCTTACGCAATTTTTCCACTTCCTCTACACTCAAATTCGCTTGATTGGCGATATTCATCGCTTTATCTAGTTCCGGAAGTTGGCTAAATGTGGGGGGGATTACCTCCAAACTGGGAGCCTCTTTAATAAAATAAATCCATTTATCTGTTAAACTCTCTAGTTCATCCAGTGTTTTCGTGAATTTCGGGAGTTCTACAAAAATTAACTCGATTTCTGGATCAGGATAGTTAAACAACTCCTGATTTTCCTTTAAGCTAAACCGAGTCAGATACCGTTGGGTCTGATCAAACATGGGAAAGTCGGTAATCGTTAAGGCAATGACCGGTTTCAGGTACGAATAGCCTTCGCCATATTTTAGCTGATTTCCATAAGTTTTGGTCAGGTTATAAATAACCCGCTTCTCGAAGAAGGCTAGGTTGAGGACTTGCATTTCAATTAGCACGGTTGAGCCATTATCCAGTAAGGCTTTGACATCTAGGTAGCTGTCTTTGAGATCCACCACCTCCCTAGGATTATAGGGGTCGATAATTTCTAAATCCTGAATCACAGGATTAGCTTCATAAATCAAGGCATTTAAAAAGCTAATCAGGATATCTTTGCTGTCTTTTGATCCAAATATTTTTTTGAAGGCAAAGTCACTTTTTGGGCTAATAAATCTTAGAATCATGGCTTTTTAATGATTGCATTATAAAACTAATTCTATTTTGATTATACTTGGCTTTTCAACTGAGCATAGTGGTTCTTCCGGACTTATTATGCTAAATTGCCTCAGACGACGTCCAAAAACCTAAGCAAGGTTTTTGGACGTTATTTTGAGTCAAATTAGACTGTTGAGGCATAAAATCACGGTATAACTAGATCTGAAGCCATTTTAACTAGGCTCTCTGGGATTTATGGTGATAAGTTTTACTAATATTACTCCTGATACTTCTTAGCTTTGATCTTGACTCGGTTAAATCAGGGATAAGACGGATGAAAAAATGGTTGTTCCAGGCTCAGATATTTTACGGAAAAACTG
>NZ_JAVJRX010000119.1:0-98872 GCF_040219735.1 Coleofasciculus sp. G1-WW12-02
TTCTAACACTATACTACACTATTAGTTGAGTGTTGTCAGGATAGATTAGACTGGCGACTTTAGTCGCTTTGCTGAACGCAACGCGAAAGTTTCATCCTCTGGTTAAAACGCAGAGGTTTTCACCATCGCTACCCTATAAACATTTTGGCTTGACGAATGACGTAGCTTGCTGCTCAAAGGAAGCGAGTATGACAAATGACAAATGACAAATTTGGAGTTGTGCAGCCAGCCCTACTTATAAATTGACACTCCAGCCGTGGACATTTGGCTCAACGCCCGAACTAATTCTTGTACCCGAATCGGTTTACTGATATAATCATCCATACCAGCGGCTAAACAAGTTTCGCGATCGCCTTGCATAGCATTGGCAGTCATGGCAATAATTCGTGGACGTTCTGTAGCTGACCATTCCCTGACTAGGCAACGGGTTGCTGCTAATCCATCCATTTCTGGCATTTGTACGTCCATTAATACCACATCATAGGGCTGACGGTGTAGGGCTTCAATCACTTCTAAGCCATTCCCCGCCACATCGGCTCGATACCCCATGCGGTGGAGTAGCTGCAATACCACTTGTTGGTTCACCGCGTTGTCCTCAGCCACCAGAATTCGCAAGGGTAGACGCTGCGCCATTTGCGGATCAATCTGGGAGGAAAGGGACGCGGGTTTCATCGGAATCGGCTTGCCCACCAAAACCTGATTCATGACATCATACAGTTGAGACTGTTTAATCGGTTTGGTCAGAATTGCGGTAAAATGCTCCTTGACACTGGGCTCACTTAGATCAGTCGTGCCAATGGAGGTTAACAAAATTAAAGGTAAATCCTGATACCCGGGTTGCTGATGAATCGCTACAGCCAGATTCAATCCATCCGTTGAGGACATCTGCCCATCCAGAATCGCCAGATCAAAGGGTTCATGTTGACGCAACCATTCTATCACTTGGGTTCTCGACTCCGTTGTTTGGGGATGCATTTGCCATACCTGACTCTGCTGGAGCAAAATTTGACGATTGGTGCTAGTTTCACCCACAATTAGCAATCGCTTCCCGACTAAAGACGACTTAGCCAGTTCCGTTTCCGATTCAGCCTCAACCACGCCATTTACCATCACCGTAAAATAAAAGGTTGAACCCACACCCACCTTACTGTCTACCCACATCGTACCGCCCATAATTTGACTCAGTTGTTTGCAGATAGCCAGTCCCAGCCCAGTGCCGCCATATTTGCGGCTGGTGGAGGAATCCACTTGGCTGAAGGGTTTAAATAAACGGTCTAATCGATCTTGGGGAATACCAATACCCGTATCCTTCACCGCAAATTGTAACCGATAACGGGGGGGAGTGGCAGATGAAACAGCAACCGAATCCGACTCCATTTCCGCTGCGGCTAACCGATGCGCTGTTACCGAAACCACCACTTCCCCCGCCTGGGTAAATTTAACGGCATTACCGAGTAAATTCACCAGAATTTGGCGCACACGGGTAACATCGCCGATAAAGGTTCTGGGGGTTTGAGGCGGGAATTGGTAAGCGAGTTCCAGGTTTTTGGCAGAGGCTTTGGTGGATAGCAAGTCCAGGGATTCTTCGATACAGTTTCGCAAATCGAAGGGGATTTCTTCTAAGTCCAGTTTGCCGGATTCAATCTTGGAAAAGTCGAGAATATCATTAATAATCGTGAGCAACGTATCGCCACTATTGCGGATAATTTGCACAAATTCCTGCTGTTCTGCATCCAGTTGGGTATCCAGTAGCAATCCCGTCATGCCAATCACACCGTTCATCGGTGTACGAATCTCATGGCTCATGGTTGCCAGAAATTCACTTTTTGCCTGAGTTGCAGCCAGAGCGGCGTCGCGAGCGGCGGCGAGTTCTTTGGCGGCTTGTTGGCGTTCGATTTCCCCACCAATCCATTGTGCCATTAATCGTAATAGTTCGATATCTAGTGCTTTAAAGGGTTTGTGGCGGGGGGTGACACTAGAAAAACTCAGGGTACCATAGGGTTGACCTGCGACAACAACCGGGACACCCAGATAGGCTTCCAGTTTAAAGGTTTGATAACAGGGATGATCACGCCACTCACTATTGCTGGCGGCGGGAATAGACAGGGGTTGATTGGCTTGCAGCGTGGCGTGACAATAGGTTTGGCTTAAATCCAGGTGAACTCCTTTGGGATTGAGGTGATTGGGTAACTCAGTCGCGATCGCGTGATACTGATTGTCGGTGACTTGAGATAGGATGCCAATATCTAGGTTAAACTGCTCGCGTCCCATTGCCAACAGGTTTTGCAGGCATTGGTCAAAATCCAGTTCGACGGAGGATGTGAAATTATATAATGCCCGAATCGCGGCTTCACTTTCACGCAGTTCTTGTTCAACTTGTTTGCGTTGGGTAATCTCAATAGAGATACCCAGAACAGCGGGGGTGTCTGAGTCATTGAGATAGAAGGGCATTTTCGTGGTTTGTAAAATGCGAATCTTGCCCTGAGCATCGGTTAAAATTTCTTCAGGAATATATTTTCGTTCTCGTTGATCAATCACGGCTATGTCATCGGCGCGGAAGCGATGCACTTGTTCGGGGATAGACGCCACATCTGTCTCATTTCGTCCCAGCAGATGTTCGACAGAGGTGCCATAGGCGTCGGCTAGCGCCTGATTGACGAGAATAAACTCACCCTCCCGATTCTTGGCGAAAATAAAATGGGGTACTAAGTCTATAACCTGACGCAGCTTTTGTTCACTGGCTTGTAACTGCTTCTGCGCCTGGGTGCGAGCGGTAATATCTTCGACGGAACCTTCATAATATAAGATCGCTCCCTGATGATCACGCACAGCACGAGAGTTCTCACAAATCCAGATGATACTGCCATCTCGACGATACACTTGACATTCAAACCCAGAGACTGCACCCTGTTCGTGGACTAAGCGGATAAACTCGCGGCGCTGGCTGGGATTCACATACAGTTGATGTTCAACATCGGTAATGTGGTTAATTAACTCATCAGGTGAAGCATAGCCATAAATTCGCGCCAATGCGGGATTGGCACTGAGATAGCGTCCATCGAGTGTGGTTTGGAAGATGCCACCTACGGCATTCTCAAAAATGCTACGATATTTTTCTTCGGCTTGGCGTAGCGCGTCTTCAGCGTGAATGCGTTCCTGGATTTGATCGGCTAATTGGTGATTCACCTGTTGGAGTTCTTTTGTTCGCTCATTGACACGCTCCTCAAGTTGTGCATTCAGTGATCGCACCTCGGCTTCAGCTTGTTGGCGATCACGAATTTGCGTTTCTAAGGCTTGGTTGGCGGCTTCGAGTTGAGCGGGACTCGGTAAGGCTAACGCTTGGGGAACTAGGGGAATCAGGGCTAATGCTGTATAACAGGAAATTAAGGCGGTTATGGCTTTAATTCCACCCGATAGCCAATAATGGGGATACCAAAGTGTCCATACTCCCATAACATGGGTCATGCCACAGGCAATAATGAATGCGCCAAAGAGGAAGAAGACTTTGGGAAAGGGAATATCCCGTCTCTTATTCACAAAATACAGCAGAGTACCGGGAATGGAATAGTACGCCAGGGCTATTAACGAGTCAGACGCAACATGAAGGGACACGAGATTAGTCTGCCACAAGTAGCAATGCCCATGGGGGATAAAGGAAAACGGTAATAAAGTCATTTGGTAAACACCCTTGCCAACGTTTGGATGGGTTTTCTATGATTCCCCATTATTTCAGTCCAGATTATTCCCGACTCTACCGTAAGCTGTGGCTTTACAGAATCTTTAAAGTTTTCTCCCGGAACTTTACCGAAACTTCATAGATCTCACCCTGGGATTACAGTAGTCTTTTTAGTGTAGTAGAGAGTTAAGGTTGACTCCGCCAAATGAACAGAGCGGGGTCTTTTTGTGGGAATGGGGAATCCTTCAAAGGGTTTGGTTACCAAACTCCTACTGTCGGCGGGGTCAACCGGATTCATTAATGTTACAAAACTTAAACATTAAATCCAGGTTCATTCATGTCGGGGATGAGAAATACCCCATCGGGATTTACCCCCCAGATTTAGGGGAAACGCCAAATCAACCGCCTAGATATGGCGAAATGAACCGATAGGCGTCGCGATCGCAGGATAGTTCCCAAGCTTAACTCAAAAGCCTACAGCTTGTTGTCCCATAAGTTTGTGCAGAAACTCCTCTCCCCATTTTTGGCACAAGGATTTAGCATATAAGGGTGACTAAACTGTACAATCCCTTACAATCTCTAAGGGAAGGTCACTGGTTCAAGCTCATCTGCGGCGCCAGTTTTCAGCACCTCCCTGCCGTTCGTAACCTCACCTTGGCGTATACTCTAGCTGGGGCTGATTGTATTGATGTGGCAGCTGACCCCGCCGTCATTGCGGCGGCAAAGACAGCCTTAAAGGTGGCGACAAGCCTGGTAGAGTCCGGTCAAGCACAAGGTATGGGATACCGTAACCAACCCTGGTTAATGGTCAGTTTAAATGATGGAGAAGATCCCCATTTTCGCAAAGCTGAATTTAATCCGAATGCCTGTCCCCCAGACTGTCCCCGCCCTTGCCAAACCATCTGTCCGGCTCAAGCGATTGTCTTCGAGCAACCGCCAACTCAGGCGGAAACTCTCCGCCAGTGGGAGCCAGATCAACCCTTCAACTCCCCTCACTCACCCCAGGGATTCTCCGGTGTTATCGATCAACGCTGTTATGGCTGTGGACGTTGCTTACCCGTTTGCCCCAGTCAACTCGTATATACTCGATCCTACGTATCCACACCCACAACCCTGGCTGAAGTAATTCTCAAAAACGAAGTTGATGCCCTGGAAATTCATACTCAAGTAGGACATTTTACAGATTTTAAACGACTCTGGGGCGCGATCGCACCCTGGATTCATACCCTGAAGTTGCTGGCTATCAGTTGTCCTGATGGTGAGGGCTTCATTGATTATCTGTGGGAACTTTACCATCTGATCGCGCCCTTACCTTGTCCCCTAATCTGGCAAACCGATGGTAAGCCAATGAGCGGTGATATTGGTATCGGAACAACTCGAAAAGCCGTGAAGCTAGCCCAAAAAGCGTTATCAGCCAATTTACCAGGGTTCGTGCAACTGGCGGGTGGAACCAATCACCATACCGTCAGTAAACTCAAAGCAGCCGGACTCCTCACCCTGGGAACAACGGAGGAATCTGCGGCTAATCCAGTAAAGCCCTTTGTCGCGGGTGTGGCTTACGGTAGCTATGCCCGGGTATTACTTGCTCCGATTTTAGACCAACTCGATCAATACCATGAAGCAAATCATGATATCAATTCCCAATCATTTCCATTATCATCAAGGGCAAACCTGGAAAATGATCCGCAGCGGCTGCTCAAAGCCGTAGCCATCGCCCATTCTCTGGTGTCCCCATTGAAGTCTGTCCCTAAGCCTGTTTTTGCTTTGAGCCAAAATCAACCGGAACTATCCCTTTGATAACCAACAGCGATCGCTCTTTTTCACATACAAGCCTATGGTGAATGCCAACGGGATGAACCCATCCCATCCCCAATCGTTATCCAATCAAGAATTATCCAACACCACCAATTTAGCTGGGATGCAGATTACTGAGGATCTCCAAAAGTTACTGGATATTTTGCCCAAGGATATTCGCCAAATCCTAGAGCAACACCCCCATCGCGACAATTTAGACAATTTAATTGAAGTGGTGATGGATTTGGGTCGGTTTCCTGAGGTACGTTTCCCATCTGGCGCCGAATATCTATCAGATACACCCGTCACCGCTGAACAATTAAACTATTGTGTTGAGCGGGTTGGGCATTTCAGTGGAGATAATCGAGCCGGACTGGAGAAAACTTTACACCGGATTAGCGCGATTCGCAATCGTCCCGGCGACATTATCGGGTTAACCTGTCGCGTCGGACGAGCCGTGTTTGGCACTATTGGTATGATTCAAGATCTCGTGGAACGAGGTCAATCAATTTTGATGTTGGGACGTCCGGGTGTGGGCAAAACGACGGCGTTACGCGAAATTGCCCGGGTGCTGGCTGATGATCTGCAAAAACGGGTGGTGATTATTGATACCTCCAATGAAATTGCTGGTGATGGAGATATTCCTCATCCTGCTATTGGTAGAGCGAGGCGGATGCAGGTGTCGCGTCCGGAACTTCAACATCAGGTGATGATTGAAGCGGTGGAAAATCACATGCCCGAAGTGATTGTCATTGATGAAATTGGCACCGAACTCGAAGCCCTCGCCGCCCGCACGATCGCGGAACGGGGGGTGCAGTTAGTGGGTACGGCTCATGGAAACCAAATCGAGAATCTGATTAAAAATCCCACGCTCTCTGATTTAGTCGGTGGGATTCAAGCGGTAACTCTGGGTGATGATGAAGCCAGACGCCGGGGTTCTCAAAAAACGGTATTAGAACGCAAAGCACCGCCCACGTTTGAGATTGCTGTCGAAATGCTGGAGCGTCAGCGCTGGGTAGTACATGAGAGTGTGGCGGATACGGTGGATTCCCTGCTGCGGGGACGTAAACCGAATCCCCAAGTGCGGACAGTGGATGAACAGAATAAGGTGATTATTACCCATGAATTTCCTGATGCGCCCGCCCCCTTGGAACGCCATAACCAGTCGGGGTTAGTGGCTAAACCCAGTGGCTGGCGTTCGTCGGGACAGATGCAGCCTCTGTCGCGCTCCTCATCGCCGTCTTCGGCTCAAACGAGTTACTTTGATCAGCTGCTCCATGATTCTTGGCAACAAGCTAGCCCCGTTGATGAGGTTGTAGACACGATTGGACCCAATGGTGAGGATTTGCCCCTTCATATCTATCCTTATGGGGTGAGTCGTCATCAAATTGAGCAGGTGATCCGAGTCCTAAATTTACCCGTTGTTTTAACTAAAGACATGGATAGTGCTGATGCGATTTTGGGCTTGCGATCGCACGTTAAAAGTCACTCAAAACTGCGCTCAATTGCTCGCTCCCGTCAAATTCCCATTCACGCGGTTAAAGCTAGCACCATTCCCCAAGTGACTCGCGCCCTGCGGCGTATGTTGGATATGGATGACCCCGGAACCCCCGATACGGCGGATTTGCGGTTGTTTACCCAAAGTGGAAGTGATGATGAGATTGAGGCGCTAGAAGAAGCACGTTTAGCTGTTGAGCAAATTGTGATTCCCAATGGACAACCCGTCGAGTTACTTCCGCGATCGCCAAAAGTACGGAAGATGCAGCATGAACTGGTTGAACACTATCGCCTCAAGTCTGATAGTTTTGGCGATGAACCCAATCGCCGCTTGAGAATCTACCCCGCTTGATGGCAAGGGATAGGGGTGTGGCAAGAGGATAATGTGTAGAGTAGCTCACGAGACTCTTGCTTCACCCGTTCTTCCATCACAGCTTGCTGCAATTGGATAAAGGCGGTAAAGTCTTCCATATCATATTTATTGACTAAAAGCTGACGCAGTTGTTCTTCAGCTTGCACGGTCAGATAACCGGTCTTTTGTGCTTCTTGTACTATTTCGCGAATTAATCTCATCAGTGAATCTCCAGTGTTAATCGGTAGATGAAAGTCACGTAAGGTTCGGTGACTGATTGCTCTAAGCAACAGTCATCTTGAGCAAGAGATCTCCCGTAGAGGTTCCCTTGGCTGATGGCATTGTGATAACTTGTTTTATCGTTAAAAAAATTACCTTTTTTTAACAAACGTTCACATACATAGTTCCACCCCTGAACATAGCTACCCCTAACCTGAAGATATGTAAAAGCATCGCTTTACCCTGAATAAAGCAGCCAATGCTTTATTATAGGGCATTTCATCGTCCTATAAAGATTATATTAAATTTTGAATGGACGTAGACAAGTTAACGATCTTTAATAAAAGTTGACATTTATCGATTCGTTATGTAAAGGCATGATAAAGGATGAAATTGAGCGTTCTGTTCCCTGACCCAGGACAAATTAGCCAATTTTCACAAATCTCTTGACATATTCCCTGCCAAAACTGCTAATATAATCAAGGTACACACTTTGGGGTGTAGCCAAGTGGTAAGGCAGCGGGTTTTGGTCCCGCCATTCCTAGGTTCGAATCCTAGCACCCCAGTCGCATCTACCCCTATCTATAATCATCTACCGATCACGCCCAGTTCTTCAGAGGGCAGAGGGTTTATTCGTGATCATCGGTTTGATTCCGGGGATTCGAGAAGAGATGATTTCACGCGATCGCACAATCCTAGTGCACCAGTCTAGTCATCAAAATCGATAGGAGAATCTCCCAAAAACTACAAAATTCCCCCTTGGGTAGAGACGTTGCATGCAACGTCTCTACAAATCGCTCATCAGCCGCCATTTTTTTGATGACGAATGACAAATACATTACCATTGACCGGCTAAAGCCGCCCGACACCGTTCGCAAATCGTGGGATGTTCGGCTATTTTACCCACATAAGTGGAATAGTTCCAGCAGCGATCGCACTTTTCGCCTTCTGCTTTAACCACCCCCACCCAGACGAGATCTGACTGACTTCGATAGTTGACATTTTCCATCCCATCAGGGGAATCTAACACCTCAACTTGGGAGGCTAAAAACAGATAACGTAACTCATCCACCCCGTTACTGAGAACCGTAAACCGTTCGCCTAAAATTCTAGGTTGGGGTTGGGGTGGAGCTGGTGCTGGGGGTTCTGCGGCGAGTTCTACCGTTTCGGGTTCAGGTTGAACAGAAGCTTCACCCAATACCTCTGTTTTTAGCGATCGCACCTTCTGGGCTAATTCTCGCCGACTGGGTGCGCGGAGTAAATAGCGATTGATAAACCAAGCACTGTAGCCAATACCCACCAGTTGCAACATATCAGCCAATAAGGGGAGATGTCCGAGCGATTCCAATACCGTCGCCGTTACCTTTAGGGTAATGGGTACAGCTAACGCTACCCCCACCGTTAACCATAATCGCTGATTTTCGCTCAAGGCTTTACCCAGCGTCACCGATAGATTAGACAGAATCTGATTAACATTCCACCCCTGTTCCCCTGTCTTTGAGGGGAGCGTTTCGGGTGTCAGTGAGGCTTCTGCTTCCTGCGCCATCATCAGTTCAGGTTTCGGGGTTTGCAGCCACAGGCGCGGAATCCCACTGGGGTTTAATTTCCGCAACTGGTTTCGTAATTGAGCATCGGGGATATAGAGCAACACTTTCGCTTCTAGGGAAGAACCTATCATCTTCTCTGCCCTAGCTTGCTCTAACACCTTATTCACCTCGGTGCGGATATTGCGTAACCTTGTCCACTTCTCTACTAATTCCGGCTTTTGCCACCTCTCATCTAACTGCACCCATCCCGACTCAAACACCGATTTATAGGGTGTCGGGTAGGGCAGGTATTGCCAGATATCTTCGGCTGTATGACATAATACAGGGGCAATTGATCGGGCTAAATTCTCCAGTGCGATCGCTAATACCGTCTGACAACTGCGCCGTCGTACCGAATCCGGGTGACTAATATAAAGACGATCCTTGGCAATATCCAAATAAAAGTTCGACAACTCCACCACACAGAAATTCTGCACCGTTTGGAAGAAGCGGAAAAACTGATAACTTTCAAACGCCTCCGTCACATCGCCAAACACCTCCGTCATCCGGTGCAACATATAGCGATCGATTTCCGGTAACTGTTCATACGCCACCGCATTTTTGCCCGGATCAAAATCATGGAGATTTCCCAATAAGAACCGTGCTGTATTGCGAATTTTGCGATAAATATCGGCAAGTTGCTTGAGTATCCCTTGACCAATAGGGACATCTACTGAATAGTCCACAGAGGACACCCATAGCCGCAGTATATCTGCTCCGTAGGGGGGTTCCTGTTTATGGTTCTTCCCCCCTTCAATAATCGTCGCTGGATCTACCACATTACCCACGGATTTACTCATTTTGCGTCCTTGTTCATCCAGAACAAAGCCGTGGGTTAATACTGACTTATAGGGCGCACAGCCATTTGTCGCCACACTGGTAAGTAAACTGGATTGGAACCAACCCCGATGTTGATCCGAGCCTTCCAGGTACATATCCACCGGATAGGATAATTCCTCACGCGGCTGGACAACTCCCGCCCAAGAGGAACCAGAGTCAAACCAGACATCCATGGTATCGGTACCTTTACGGTACGTGCGACCATTATTCTGGTAGGATTTGGGCAATAATTCACTCACCGACAGTTCCCACCACGCATCAGACCCTTTTTCAGCGATAATCTCTTGTACATGGGCGATGGTTTCTTCCGTCAACAGGGGTTCATTAGTTTCCTCGTCATAAAATACGGGAATCGGTACACCCCAACTCCGTTGGCGAGAGATACACCAATCAGAACGTTCCGACACCATGGCGGTAATCCGGTTTTCTCCTTGGGGAGGAATCCACTTCACTGACTTAATCGCCTGCATTACCGCCTCACGGAAACCATCCACCGAAGCAAACCACTGTTCCGTCGCCCGAAAGATAGTCGGTTCTTTAGTGCGCCAATCGTAGGGATATTTATGCACATAGTTTTCCTCTTTGAGGAAAGAACCCGCCTCTTTCAGGGCGTCAATCACCGCAGGATTGGCATTTCGCAACACATTTAACCCAGCAAAGGGTCCCGCCTCGGCGGTAAAGTCCCCATTTTCATCCACGGGGGAGATGATCGGTAAGTTGTAGCGCTGACCCACGATATAATCTTCTTGACCATGACCCGGTGCGGTATGGACTAATCCGGTTCCCGATTCCGTGGTTACATAATCGCCACCGATAACAATCGGACTTTCCCGGTCAAATAGGGGATGACGATAGGTGCAATGTTCTAATTCTTTCCCTTTCAGGGTGGTTTTAACGGTTAGATTTTTGTCCAGAGTTTGACAGAGGCGTTCCACTAATTCCGCCGCCACGATTAAGTATTTAAATCCTTCGGCTTCCGTCTCTGGGTTGGCTGATGCTTCAGCATCAGAAGCCTCTTCCTCTGGAACTGGGGCAAAGCCTTTTGCCCTTGTCTGACTTGCTTTCGAGGATTTCTCAGTATCCTGACTTGCCGATTTTTGAGACACTTCCACAACCGCATAAGTCAGTTCTGGATTTACCGCCACCGCCAAGTTACCGGGAATTGTCCAGGGGGTTGTTGTCCAGATGGCGACACCTAAATCTACTAAATAGGGTTTTAGCCTAGCTTCCACCGCGTCTGTGGCTTTAGTCAGGGGAAATGCAGCATAAAGACTGCGGGAGGTATGTCCTTCTGGATATTCTAACTCCGCTTCGGCTAGGGCGGTTTGGGAACTTGGGCTCCAATGAACGGGCTTCATTCCCCGATAGATATAGCCTTTTAGCACCATCTGACCGAAAACGCCAATTTGAGCGGCTTCGTATTCAGGGGTTAAGGTAAGATAAGGATCGTCCCAGTCTCCCCAAACGCCATACCGTTTAAACCCTTGGCGTTGTTCCTCAACGGTTTTTAGCGCAAATTTTCTTGCCTTGCGCCGCAGTTTTATCGGGGTTAGGGCTTGTCTGTCTTCTGGGTCCATTGCTTGCAGGACTTTCAGTTCAATGGGCAAGCCATGGCAATCCCAGCCGGGAATGTAGCGAACTTTATACCCTTGCAGCAGTTTATATTTATTGATGATATCTTTAAGAATTTTATTTAGGGCGTGTCCCATATGTAGTGCCCCATTCGCGTAGGGGGGACCATCATGCAGGACAAAAATATCACCGGGATTCGTCTGTGACAGTCGCTGATAAATTTGTTGGTCTTGCCAAAATTGTTGCAGTTCCGGTTCCCGTTTGACCGCGTTTGCCCGCATATCAAATTGGGTTTGGGGCAGATTTACGGTGTCTTTGTAGGATTTAGCTTCTGTCACAGTTCGACCTGTTGGCTAGTGGTTGTACTTAGATTGTGGGGATATTTCCCGATTATCCCTTTTTACAATAGGGAGCGTTATGTATCCCTACATTATGGGTGAGAATTTGCCATCATTTCAACTGAATGAGGGAGGATTTTGTGAATCTGGGGATTGTCTGGTTTGGGGATCACCTTCACCAATGGGTTCAGCGGGAGGCGATAATGGTGCTTCTGGGGCAATGTCTGCGACTGGGATGTCTTCGACTGCTGAGGATTCAGGTTCCGCCGATTGGTTCGCTGCGTCTACCTGTTCGGGTTCAGGGGGATTCGGGCGTCTGAGGGGTTCGGAGTCGGTGAGTTTAGTCTCCTGGATGGTAAATTCCTCTGGGGTTTCTGGGGGTTGGGTGTCTTGGTTTTGCGGGAGTTCCGGTTCCGGTGGCTGTGTTTGTTCCCCGAAGGTAGTGTCAACTGTTTGGGTTTCCTCCCCTGCGGCTGTCTCTTCTATCTCCTGACTCGGAGTTGGAGACTCCTGGAATAGGGTGTCTGGCTGAGTGAATTCAGGGATTTCTGGTTCGGGTAATGTGGAGGTATCCTCTGGGAATGTCTGAGGTTTCTTTGTTTTAGCGGGTTTCGATTTACCTTTACCGAAGAGATTATTGAAAAAGCCGCTAATTCCTTGGCGTTGTTTGGCTTGTTTCTGGACGGGTTTTGCGGGTGTCTCGGCTACAGGTGTTTCAGTTAAGGTTTGTTCTTCTGCGGGTGTCTCGGCTACAGGTGTTTCAGTTAATTTCTGTGCTTCTGTAGATATCTCAGCTACAGGTGTCTCAGCTACAGGTGTTTCCTCTGGCGCAAATTCCCCTATCGGTTCTGGCGGTGTTGTTTCCTCAGCCGGTGCTTCTACAAGTTCAGTTGGCGTTGTTTCCACTGTTTCCATGACTTCAACGGATTCGGTGATATCCGCCATTACGGGTTCTTCTGGGGTTTCCTCGGTTACCCCTGTGGGAGAAGCCAAGGGGACATCGTTTTCTTCAGATGGAGGTTGCACCTGTTCAGTTATCTCCGTAACTGTCTCCGGAAAAGGTTCTCCAATTTCCGTTTTTGCCATTGCGATTTCCGTCTCTGAAACGACTGGTTCAGTTATGGGTTCCGGTTCAGTCGCGACTGGGGTTGGCGTCACTGGCTTTTTACTGAACACACGGGCGACGGGTTGAATAACTGCGCTTTTGCCCAATTGGAATATGCCAGAACGGGCTATTTTTTTCTGAACTTGGGGCGAAATTTCCGTTTGGGCTTCGGGTAGGGCTAACTGTCGCCGCATCATCAGGGTTTGCCAGCCTAACCACCCCAACAGAGATACACTAGCGATTTGACTCAGGAGTACCGCCCCAGTAATCCTTCCCCCACACACCCACAAGACGAGGGCGTAGAAAAATCCTACACCACTCCAGAAGAAGTCGCTTTTGCGGTGGACTTCGGGAAAAAAGAATGCTGCCATGTAATAGGCAAAGCTACCAAGACCGATAACTAACGCGAGGATGTATGGCAACATTAGGCGGGTACTCCTTGACTCAGACGTTCATTGTAGATGGTATAGGGTTCATGGCTTACTCAGTCTAGACCGATGAACCCTATCCCTATTTTCAGCAGTTAGAGTGCGATCGCGCCAAGTCAATCGTAACGAGATGTTACAAACACCCTTTGTTCGCCGCGTTATCAGCAAAGACGGTAGGGGCGGGTTTTACTACTATCATTTCTGACCTAACCCAGATGTAACTAAACCCGCCCTAACTGAGTGCAAGAGTTTTGCTTATACATAAAATGTAACGATGTACGCCAGTTTGTAGTAGGCACTAAAGTACCTTAATCTTTCATTTGTCAGCATCGGAATTATATTTTTTAAACGCAGAGGACGCAGAGGGAAACGCAGAGGTTCGCAGAGGAGTTGGCAGGATTTGATGGGAATTTGTAGAGGTTTCGAGAAGTAAGTGAAAATGATATAATAGGTGGTCTATCTGTTCACTTGTTTCTCATTGGTGCTGATGCAGACGCTTGACGAAGGCGCGGATGATTCGCCATAGTTTATGCATCCACCGTAATATACTGTTAGCAAGGAGTTTGGGTAAACTAACCCAAGGGTAAGATGTCTGAGTCAGGCACTCAATTAAATTGTTGCAATTTTGAACATCTGCCTCTAGGTTTATTGCTTGATAAAGTTCACGAGCCTTTTGGTAAGCAGCAATGGCTTCTAATTTTTGACCTAACTCAGTATGGGTAGACCCAAGATTATAGCAAGCATTGGCTTCTCCTTTAATATAACCAATATTTTGTGCAGTTTTTATAGCAAAATCGTAGTGTTTAATCGATTTTTGGTATTTGCCTAAATAACGGTAATTTATGCCTAAGTTATTCAATGCCTCAACTTTATCTTTGTGAGTTCCTCTTAATAAAATTGGCTGATAATACTCAATCGCTTGCTCAAATTCACCCAAAGAGTAACAATAATTACCCAAGCTGTTGCGAGCGCCAACCATTCCCCTTATATCACCAATTTGCTGCGCTATTTTTAGAGCATCCTGACTGAATTTTGCCACCTGATAAGGTTGTTGTAAATCATGATAAACGTTGCTCAAACCTAATAAAGAATGAAGCTCACTTTTAAGATTTCCAATTTTCTGGGCAATTTCCAAGGATTCAAAATAGTAATTTTTTGCCTGTTGGTATTGCCCTAAGGAGTGGTAAGCATTGCCTAAATATATAAGAGCTGCCGATATATAGATTTCATTGTTATTAGGTTTCCAGTCTCGCACTAACTGCCTATACAATTCAATTAAAATACTGTAATACCCTTGCAACTCTAAAAAATCCTTGCAGCTGTGAAGGATATCGAAGGCTGGAATATACTGTTGAAGTTCGCACCAGTGATAGAAGATTTCCAGATATTCGGCTACATCCTCTATTCTTTCCCAAGGAGGTTGTTTAAAATTTAAAAGATAGTAGTTTATCGCCCGTTGATGCGTCTGAGTTAAATCTTCCGCTTTGTACTTCGCATACTCCTGAATCAATGGCTGAAAATTAAACCATCGTCTTCCATCTTTATCTATCTCTTCCTGTAATAGGGAACGCCTCACCAACTGACGCAAATCTTGTTCAATACTTTTGGTATCGAGTTTTCCCATTTTAGATCCCCCCAACCCCCCTTCAAAAGGGGGGCTAAAAGAATCTAGAGAGGATTTTTCTTGCTTATCTTGAGGTTGAGATTCCCCTAACTCCTGTTCAAAAGAGAGACTATGAATCTGTGCCAGCGCCATCGCTGAATTAAAGGGAATTCGATAAACACATACCCCCAATACCAATCGCTGCATTCTCTGGCTAATCCGCCTAAAACTCTCATCCAACACCCGCCGCATCCAGATATCAACTTTACCCCGATGCAAGCCTTTTAAATTCTCATCACTTAATAAATGGGATATATCCGCCAACCCATAACGCTGCAAATACCGAAGCTGCGGATCGAATTCTTCCTCTTGTAATAAAAACCCAGCCACCAGCGTTAATAATAATGGATGTCCCTCTACCTTCTGGGAAAACTCGACTAATTCCTCATCTGTTCCCCGAATTCCCAACACCTGTAATAATGTCGCCCCTTCCACGGGTTCTAATCCCGGTAAGGATAACCATTGACATTTTATCGGCGGTAAATCAAACCGTTCCCGCGTTGTTACCAGTACGACACTTTTCTCGCCACATTCCAACCAGTCATAGAAAAACTGCCGATAGGATTCATCGCGAATAGATGTATTCTTGTTATCCCCATCCTCAGATTGCAACAGGGTTTCCAGATTATCCATTACCAGCAAATACTGCCCCTGACGCAGATGATTGACTAATGCATCCCCCAGAGATTTTTCGGGTATCGCCTCGATAGTTTCCTGAGATACTCCAAATTTCAATAAGACTCGCCGCGCTAACTCGGTAAACCCGATACGGCTAATATCTGCCCAAACTTTATCGTCAAATTCTGTACTATCCTCGTCGTAAATCTTAGCCGCGAGAGTCGATTTACCCAACCCACCGATACCCGTAATTCCAATTAACCGAGTCTTCCCATCCGCCATCCAATCCCCAATGGTTTGGCGTTCTAACTTTCGCCCTTGCCAATTATCGGTACTAGGGCGGATTTCATCTAAATTGGGTGGAGTGCTGCGCTGATTTTCTACCAGTAGTCAGTAGTTGTTTGTGGTATCTCCGTAGTTGTTTGTGGTATCTCTCCCGCCAATTCGCCCAATCGAGTCGGCTTGAATATCGCTCATAATATCCCCTGTGGTGTCAGCTTTCACTTCAACCGTGCGGTTGCTGCGATCGCTCTTTTGATTCAGAGTCCGCTGATCTGCTATACTACTGACGTTTATAACCTGTCCAGCTAAACGTTCAACCTCTTGGGCAAAAGCGGGATCTTGTTTCATCACCGCCTGCAAATACTGTGTTACCTTTGCTAAGTCCGGTTGAGAACCCTGTTGGGCGGCTGCGATCTCGCGATCGGCATCCGGATATCTTGACAACTTAGGCATGATAGTATCTCTTGCTTTCCTAATAATGCTTTCTGTTGCCTTACCCACCCCGGTTTCGATAGCAGCACCAAAAACGGTTTTGGCAAATTCTGTGACGAGTACTTCTGGTATCATAGCTGAAGCGAATGATAATAGTTTCTATTACATTTTTAGCGTATCCGTGAACGTAAGTGAAATAGCTGGTAGGGGCGCACTGACGTGCGCCTAGAAAATTCACTTAGGCTTAGCCAAGGAAACCTAATAAAATTTTAGGCTAAAGCCCTTACTACAAACGACTATTCCACCTTCATCGCCTTGGCTAATTCCGCCGCAACTAAAGGGCGAGAAAACTGCGGCGGCGGTAACTCCCCTTTACGCAACAATTCCCGTACCTTAGTTCCTGATAAATGAATCCGTTGATCTGGAGTGCTAGGACTTGTCTTGGCTGTTGCCATTGTCTCCGTCACTTCGCAGTAAAAAGCGTGTTCAAATTTTAGCGGAATAATCCCCAACTCATCCGGCTCAAACTCCTCAAAGATATGTTGAGCATCGTAGGTTCCATAATAGTCACCCACACCCGCATGATCGCGTCCCACAATAAAATGAGTACAACCGTAATTCTTACGCACGATCGCGTGGAAAATGGCTTCCCTGGGACCGGCATAGCGCATAGCGGCTGGGTTAATCGCTAAAATCACCTGGTTTTTAGGGAAATAGTTATCCATCATAATTTCATAGCAACGCATCCGCACATCGGCGGGGATGTCATCGCTTTTGGTTGCACCCACTAAGGGATGCAGGAATAAACCATCAACTATTTCCAAGGCGCACTTAATGATATATTCATGCGCCCGGTGGATGGGATTACGAGTTTGGAAACCCACCACCGTTTTCCATCCCCGTTCCTTAAATAACATCCGAGATTGAGCCGGATCAATTTGATACTTAGGAAACAGGGGATGGGGATACCGTTGTAATAACCAAACGGGACCAGCTAGATTTACATCCCCTTGGTTATAAACCACCTTGACACCCGGATGCTTTTCCTCATCCGTGCGGTAAACATTCACCGCTTCCCGCTTTTTGTCATAGCGATACTTTTGCGTAAGTTCTAAAACTCCGACAAAGCGCCCATCCTGATCATCCAGACGCACTAAACTGCCTTCCTTTAATGGTTCAGCAATGTCCTCATTAACGGATAGAGTAACTGGGATAGACCAGGGTAAACCGTTCGCCAGACGCATATTATCGACGACTGACTCATAATCCCCTTGCTCCATAAACCCAGTCAAGGGACTAAATCCACCGATCGCGATTAAGTCTAGATCAGATGCTGCCCAGGCATCAAGTTGCACCCTGGGTAAGGAATCCGCTTTCTCCAAAAATTCCGAGCGCTGTTGTTCTGAGGCAATGCGATTGATAAGTTGACCCCCATGAGGGGCGATTCCATCCGAATGCTTACTCAATGTCTTTAACCTTTATGCGTCAACTGCATCTCCAAAATAATCTGCTTTATGGGTTCTGGGCAATTATTCGTCTTATGTCATACTCACTCCCGAAAAGAAGCAAGCTACCGTCAAATGGCACTAGAATAAGCATTTGGGGAACGTCAAAACCTTTGATATACCGTAGGGTGGGCATTGCCCACCAGCCTCATCTGAGCGTGACATTCAGTTGAAGGCTGAAGCTTGGACGACGAAGGACGCGATCGCACGATTTTCTGGTATACTTATCACCATGGAAAAATGTGCCTGCCTATAACCTCTTCATTAAGCGTTTCAGACACAGATAGTAAAGGGCGCGATCGCACATTCCTCATTCGGGTTCTGATTGACAATCACCAAAGAGAGTTTAAATTTAGGGTAAATCCCGGTAAAACCTCTTCTGCACAGAGAGTAGCCGGAGTCTCTAAAACTTCAACATCCTGCTGGGGACGATAAATTTCCACTCGTCTCATTCCCGGCGCAATTAACCAACCCAAACGAGCGCCATTCTCAATATATTCCTTCATTTTATCTTGCGTGGCTTTTAACGTATCCGAAGGAGACATCAATTCCACCACAAAATCAGGGCAAATCGGCGGAAACTTGGTTCGTTGTTCGGGAGTCAGAGCATCCCAGCGTTCCTGTATTACCCAAGCTAAATCTGGAGAACGATTAGCGCCATTGGGGAGTTTAAAACAAGTAGAGGAGTCAAACCCAATCCCTAATCGAGTTTGGCGATTCCATATCCCAAAATCAATGACCAGTTCAAAGTTTTGATTTCCGGTTTCTCCGCCAGTTGGGGGCATAATAATCAATTCTCCTTGGGCATTGCGTTCAAACTTTAGCTCAGGATTAGCCCGACACAATTGAAAAAATTGGTCGTCGGTAAGCTGAATAATCGGGTTAAAATCTATCGTATAAGCGGTCATTTTACTGTTACCTGTTCGCTCAAGTTACGTGGATGCATCACCTGTCCGTAGGGGTACACAGCGTCTCTAAGGTCTAGCTTAGACTATAACCTTAGCGGAAAAGGTTCAGGCGATCGCACCCTGTCTCTGATATAGTCTTTACCGATGACAATGGAGCCTATAGCCTAAAACCGTTGATTGATAAACGATTCGGATACAGGAAATCTAAATCAGGACACGATGGTATCGTGTCCCTACCCAATCAATTCTCCCGTAGGGGTACGGCAATGCCGTACCCTTGGTTTAAGGCTACGCTCCCCAGAGAATTTGCTGGATTGAGGAACGAAACCCAGCCTACTCATGGACAGATTGAACCATTGCCAAAACAGTTACCGTAGGTGGGCAATGCCCACCCTACAGAACAACCCCCCATATCCCAGACGTGCCATGCATGGCGCGTCTCTACACTACATCCTGCTTTCGTTCAATAATTCCACCGCCTAACAGCATCTCCCCGTCATACAAGACAGCGGCTTGTCCGGGAGTAATGCTAAACTGCGGCTGCTCAAAAACAAGTTTCATCCGATTCCCCTCTAGGGGAATAACTGTAACATCCACAGGGCGACTGCGATAACGCACTTGCACAGACGCTTGAATCGGAGTCGTGGGCGGATGAATCGACACCCAATTGACTCGCCCCACGGTACAATCCGGTTGCGTTGCACTAGTGCGATCGCCTACAATAACACGATTCGCCCCAGCATCAATCGCCACAACATACAAAGGTTCAGGTGCAGCAATGCCGAGTCCTTTGCGTTGTCCAAGGGTGTAATGGTGAATTCCCTGATGCTGACCTAAGACCTTACCATTAGTATCCACAATGTCACCCGTGGTTTGGGAAATATATTTATCCAGAAACGTCCGCATCGAACCGTGAGATTCAACCAAACACAAGTCCTGACTTTCGGGTTTATCCGCCGTCTTTAACTGATACTCAGCCGCCAGTTGTCGCGTTTGCGTCTTCTGGAGTTCGCCCAAAGGAAATATCGAGGCGGCGAGTAAGTCTTGGGTCAAGTCGTAAAGGAAATAAGACTGGTCTTTATTAGAGTCTACCGCCCGCAGCAACTGATAGCGATCGCTCTTAGCATCATAGCGAATCCGCCCATAGTGACCCGTGGCAATTTTATCAATGCCTAACGTCTCCCGCGCATAAGCGAGCATCGGACCAAATTTAACCGTTTTGTTGCACTGAGAACAAGGCAAGGGCGTGATTCCCGATTCATAACCCGAAACCAGATAATCGACGATATTTGCCTGAAAAACCTCACGAGTGTCTACAATATGATGGGGAATGCCCAGTTGCTCACAAATAAACGCCGCATCGACCATCCCCTCAGAACAGCATTGACCCTTGCCTTTCATCAGCCACAGGGTCAGACCAACGACTTCATAGCCTTGATGATGTAGGGTAGCGGCGGCAACTGAACTATCAACTCCACCGGATAGACCGACGACAACTTTATTCATCGAAAATCGGGGTTGGTAAGGGGGCGAATGGAAACCCCTGTCATTTATGTATGGGGAGGAATTCGTTCCCTTACATAAATAGCAGTCCGACAGGACTTCCTTTTTGGGAAGTGCATCGGCTCCATTTCCCGTGTACAAAACTGCATTATTTGTACAGACGTAGCATGCTACGTCTGTACAAACCCCTACCGCCTTGGATTTACTTACCTCGTTCGATGTATTGCGTTCACCTTTCGTCTGGGCAATTACAGACTCGTGTTTTCAACCTGTACGATATGGGTGGGGTATGGTTGCCCCGAACTCCCGTTTGGAGGGGTGACGTTAGCCTCGCCAATGTTACGCCTCGGTACTATCTCCAACACACTGGTTTAACCCTATAAGCCTGTTTAATGCTGGAGTTCTAGAGCATGGGACTGGCTTACGCGCTACGCGCACGCTACGCGAACGCATCCCAAGGTAGGAACTTTAACTCTTGGGCGTAACGTAGACCTCGTAGGTCTTAGGCTGGTCAGGTATAGGCAATTTCGATGCCTCCGGCTTATAGCCGTGGGGTTCCTGACGACATGAATGGACAACTAATCCTTTTGAAAGATCAATTGTTGATCTAGGCTAACATCCCCATCGGCTATTTGGTTTGTGGGGAACCTAATCAAGCTTTTACTGTTGTCGGTTGGGTTGAACTGATTCTGGCACGCCGACACAAAAAAATCTTACCCTTTTACCCTTCTACCCTTATCAGGTTTGTTGGGTGGGGTCTCATCCCTCGACCCCACTGACCTGCTAAGTTGATCCGGTAAAAATCCATCCTATAACCAAATCTTTACGAGTTGGGTCACAAAACAACGATTGATTACTTTATTATAACCTAACCTTAACCTTAATTTTTGGGCTTAACTTAATTTCAATCTATCCCCTAAAAACTGTATAATTTAAGTCCGAACTATTTGCAAGTCGGTGTTAAGGTTTAATTTTTTACAGTTGCTAGAGAGAAGAGAGAACCATGATGGACTCATCAATGTATTCTATACAACAGTCATCTACGCAACTTGAGACCTCTTATCCAGAGATTAAACAATTGAGTGTAAATGCGACGCTGCAAGAATTACCTCTTTATAACTTTCAATTTGAAGCCTCTCAACCTGGAGAAGAAGTGGCTCATATATTTCAACAAAATCCTGTACTACCAGGAGTTATTTTAGTTGAACGGGGGAGATTTATGGGGATACTTTCGCGGCGACGGTTTCTGGAACAGATGAGCAGTCCCTATGGACTGGAACTCTTTTTGCGGCGACCGCTCAAATCGCTATATCGTTTTGCCCAAACCGAGGTATTAGTTTTAACCGGAGATACCCAAATTGTTACAGCAGCACGCCATTGTTTAGAACGTCCTCCCAGTTTACTCTACGAACCAATCGCGGTGGAGTTAACCACCCAAACCTATCGTATATTGGATGCTTATCAATTATTAGTGGCTCAGTTGTATATTCACGAACTAGCCACCCGGTTACTCAAGCAACTTTATCAGGATTTAGAAGTCGCCAACCTGCAATTAGAAGAACTCGCCAAGTCGGATGGGTTGACAGGAGTTGCTAATCGTCGGCGATTTGATGACTATTTACAAACCTGTTGGAAACAACATTGTGTAGGAAACTCTTGGCTGTCGTTGATTATGTGTGATGTTGATTGTTTTAAATGCTACAACGATACTTACGGTCATCAGGCGGGTGACGAGTGTTTACGACAAGTGGCGGCGGCTATCCAGCGTCAAGTTAAGCGACCCGCAGATTTAGTGGCGCGTTATGGGGGTGAAGAATTTGCAGTCATTTTACCCCTGACTCCTATCGAGGGTGCAACTCAGGTGGCTCAAGGGATTGGAGAAGCGGTGAGGACTTTAAATATTCCCCATGCAACCTCTTTGGTGAGTCAGTGCGTTACCTTGAGTCTTGGTGTGGCGAGTACTATTCCCAATCCACGACTATCACCGACAACCTTGACCGCAGTCGCCGATGCTGCATTATATCAAGCCAAAGCCGCCGGACGCGATCGCGTGGTTGTCTATACCCGTTAGTCTTAATTCTGATGGATAACTTCAACCGTCTCTATTTTATACCAGGGATTGTCTGCCAAAATTAAATCAATTTTCTCTCTTCGCTTAGTTTTTATTAAAGTTTAATCGTTTATTAAAACGCTATTAACCCTTCAAAGCATCTTCATTTTCTATAATATTTCCTATAAACCAACTATTAAATCATTTTACAAACCAAATGACAAATGGCTAATTGTGAGTTTAGATACAAGTTAGAGTCTTAATTTTATAGTTTTATGGTTTCTCTGCAACACACCTACCCCGAACTATCCGTCTTGCCTCAACTCAAGACCCCTAATCTGACGTTAGATTCCACCATCCGAGAACTCAATCTCTATAACTTTCAGGTGGAATCGGTTCAACCGGGTAGAGACGTGGCTCAATCGTTTCAATTAAATCCTCTATTACCCGGAGTTATTCTTATTCAACATAGAAAAATTATCGGCATGATTTCGCGAAGGCAATTTTTGGAACAAATGAGCCGTCCTTATGGATTGGAACTGTTTTTGAAACGTCCCCTTCATTCGTTATACCGCTTTGTCAGTGCAGACGTTTTAATCCTCCGAGGAGATACAAAAATAGTTGATGCTGCTCGCCGTTCACTTCAGCGTACACCGAAATTCGTATACGAACCGATTGTTGTCGAACTTGAGCCAGGAACCTATCGCTTATTAGACGTGCATCAAGTACTCGTGGCTCAGTCGCAAATTCAGGAACTCACCACCCAGCTACTGCACGAGCAAACTCAAGCTCAAATGATTCAAACCGAAAAAATGGCAAGTTTGGGACAAATGGTGGCTGGGATTGCTCATGAAATCAAGAATCCCGTCGGCTGTATTACCGGTAATTTTGAATTCTTAGATGATTATTGTGCTAAGTTAATCGAGCTATTAACAGCCTACGCCGCAGAAGTTTCACAACCATCAGAAGATTTAAGTCAGCTAAAAGAGGAGCATGAACTCGACTTTATCTTAGAGGATTTGCCAAAAATACTGACTAGCATGAAATTAGGCTCAGAACGATTAACCAAAATCATTGGTAGTCTGCAAAACTTCTCACACATGGATGAGTCTAAACATCAGCCTGCGAATATTCATGAGTGTATCGAAAGTACATTAATTATTTTAAATAATCGGATTAAGACAGGGATCAGGATAAGTAAAAACTATGCAAATTTGCCGCTTGTTAATTGTTCATCCGGTCAGCTTAGTCAGGTTTTCATGAATCTAATCAGCAATGCCATTGACGCCCTGAATGAAAAGATAGAAAAAGTCGGAAATGGGTCTGGCTCATGGCAGCCTCAGATTGAGATTAGCACTCACCTGTTACCAGAGAAGGAAAGAGATTGGGTTTTGGTACAAATTGGTGATAATGGTACAGGAATAGCACCCAATATTCAAGAGCGAATATTTGAGACATTTTTTACGACCAAGCCAGTCGGTAAAGGGACAGGATTAGGGTTAGCGATTACTCATCAGATTGTCACCGAGAAACATGAGGGGAAGTTATTAATGCATTCGCAGTTAGAGAAAGGTACAACATTTGAAATCTTGTTGCCATTAGTTTAATGTAGGGTAATTATTATGAGAAAATGAAAGAAAAATCTCTCTTAATATTAATTTTTTGAAATACGAGAGAGAACCATCTTGAAAGGTAATTCAATCCATTCTCTAAAAGCAGCTAGCGTAGAAACAACTTCTCTGCCACGACCCATGCTTATCTGTTCCATAATTAACTGAGTAACAGCTATTCGCAAACCCTGTTGAAAGGAACTGATAAAATATAAAACATTTGTTTCTTCACCTGAAAGTAGGCGCATGGTGCGGTAACGTTCGCTGGGATACTGTCGCCATATTTGATAAACTGCATGGCGAATCGCTACCGCACTATAATCTAATCGGGTAAAAACCTGGTAGAGACTGAAAGTGAGTAATTCGGGAACGTAAGTATGAAGTAGGCGATCGCGTTGAAATTCTGCAAAGGTTTTGCTGGTTGCTAGACGTTCTGCATCCTGAAAACCCAGAGTCATACCTGTTGCTGTGATTGGATGATAACATCCTGTTGCATCTCCCACTAAAGTTAGAGTCTTGCTCCCATAATGTACCCGTGGACTAAAGTGATTGGCACACCAAGCAACCGGTCGATTTTCTAAAGCATATCGAAATGCCGGGAGTAGAGTGCTCGGCAATATTGGGCTATAAGCATCCCACAAAAAAGCCGCTTTATTCTGAGAGGTTTTGAAGCAATCAACGGGAACATCCAAACAGATCCGTACTTGATCACAGCCAATCCGATAAGCTAGAACTGGACCTAATCCACCCAAAAAAACATGTCCGAAGCCTTCCCAGGGAAGCGTAACATTTTCTAGGAAAATACCTGCCATATAGGAAATTAAATGGCGTTTAGGTTGTATGCCTAATAATTTCCGCATGGTTGAAGATCGACCATCAGCACCCACAATGTTTTCACTGATAACGCTTTGAGTCTTTTCCAGTACCCTATTCTCAAAAATGACTTTATTGTGTTCAATCTGAGTGACTCTAGCAAACGGAATGAACTGAATCCGAGGATAGGCTAAAACGGCTTCTCGTAACAGTTTGACTAAGGTGTTATGTTCACAACTAAACCCTAGGCTATTGTCGGGATAGTTGAGTTGAATTGGCTCTGTTCCATCATCAGGAAACACAACAAAACCTAAACCATTGGCATAGCTCGCTCTCAAAGTAGAAATCGATTTTTCTACTCCTAAATGCTGTAAAACTTTTAAGCCAGGGGGATGCAACCATTCACCTGCCAGTCGCCTTGAACCGTTGGGATCGGCTTCTAGCAAAAGCACCTTGGCACCTTTATATGCCAGACTCATTGCGGTAACGCAACCTACCGGACCAGCACCGACAACAACCACATCAAAAGATTCAGACATAATTTTCATCTTTTTCAATAATGACCCGGTTAGAGTTGGGTCATTCCTCCATCCACCGCCAGTTCGCAACCTATTATATAGGAAGCATCATCAGACGCTAGAAACACAACAGCTTTGGCAATTTCTTCAGCACTTCCGATTCGTTTCATGGGAATTCTATTAAAACATTGGTTGCCTAGAGCCACAAGTTTATCTTCGGGTATATTATAGCGGCTCAAAATAGATGTGTCCACTGCACCGGCAGCAACCGCATTAACTCGGATGTTGCGTTCTAATAGCTCAACTGAAATTGTTCTAACCAGGGAACGTAATCCGGCTTTGCTTGCTGAGTAAATGCCAATTTCTGGGATTCCCAATCGGGCAGATGCTGACGTAGTGAATATAATTGAACTCCCATTTTGCAGTAAGGGAAGTGCTTTTTGCACCGTGAAAAATGCGCCTTTAAGATTAATATTTATAATTTCATCAAATAACTCTTCAGTAATCTGCTCAATTTTACCTAACCGATTAATTCCAGCATTGACAAATAAAATATCGAGACGGCCATACAGTTTATTCACTTTTTCATAAAGCCGATCAATATCTCTCAAGTTAGTTACATCGCCTTGTACATAAATTCCGTCTTCTCCTAAAGCTTGAACAGCTTGTTTTAAGGTAACTGAATTGCGTCCCATGATCACTACTTTTGCTCCTTCACGGACAAAAGCTTTTGCCGTAGCAAAACCTATACCACTGTTCCCCCCAGTAACGACGGCAATTTTATCTTTTAATTTTCCCATTGGAGTCTGAATTTTTTTTACTAGGCAAACATTATTTATATAATCATATAACTATATTTTTGTCAACTCCAATGACTTGAGCGAGGTTGATTGGCGATCGCTTTCTCCCTTTCTTGGCAATTTACCACATACACAATCTGTCTTACTCGTCAAGCTTGTATATATTAGATTTAATAATCTATCACATATAGCAAGTTTAAATGAGTTGTAACAAGTGAAAAAGCTGAGACCCAGGTCTAGCAATGATTTTTTTATAAAAAGTGCCACAATTAATTTATAATTACTATATTTTTACATAAATAGATTTAATGTAAGCAAATATTGACAAGTTGTTCATGAAACATATATAAATTAGAGAATTCCAGTTTTTGGGAAAACTAATTTAGGAGAACGTGAAATGATAAGTGAACTTCGCAAGAAAAAGCTGACAAAAGTTTTCAATACACTCGATTCTGATGGAAGCGGTGTTATCACCAAAGCCGATCTAGAGAAATCTTTTGAATCGACTGTCGCGATCCGAGGATATAAGCCGGGAACTTCTGAATATCAGAGTGCTTATGACCAGTCGGTCACCCAGCAATGGAATGATTTGGCGACAATGGATAGTAATAATGATGGCGAAGTAACTTTGGAGGAATTCATAGCTTACTATGATAAGCCAGCTAGTGATCCGACTTTGAATCAGCTTATTGCTGCAGGTGGAGAAGTCTTATTTTCCATGGGTGATGCGGATGGTAGCGGTCAAATTGGCCTGTCCGAGTTCAAACAGATGAATGCCGCATGGCAGTCTGATGAAGGTCAAGCCGAGGCAACGTTTACCCAACTTGATCAAAATGGGGATGGCTCCATCAGTAAAGAAGAGTTCTTGGCACATTGTAAAGACTTCTTCTTTAGCGATGACCCAAAGGCTCCTGGCAATTTAATTTTAGGACCTGTATAAATTGGTAATAAGCCGAATTTTGATGGCAATTGCTGGGTATTCATGGCATTGCATCTCAGATTATTGGGCTTAGAAGTTACATCTAATTTTTACTATCAAGCGAAGCTTGCTATGAATTGTACTTGTACAAGTTAAACTCTCAGTGAGAACAAGCTTCCTTGATAGCTTCTTTGATTCCTGCTTAAGCTATGAATGCAAATACCGTTGATGTAACAAATCAAATAATTGAACCTTTAGATGGGATCAAGGCTTTACAGCTTGGCATTCAAGCACTCCTGGGGCATCAGGCTGATCAAGGTTCCTGGGAAGGGGAGGTTGTTTGGTGTCCCATGTTGGCAGCCCAGTATGCCCTAATGTGTTACATCACCCAGGTATCTATACCCGCTCAACGCCGAGAAGCCCTATTGCAGCAGTTTGGCTCTACACGCTTGTCCGATGGATTATGGGGGTTACATGAGAAGTCTTCACCCTATTTATTTGTCACTAGCCTAGTCTATGTCGCAGCACGTCTTTTAGGTGTGCCACCCAAAGATCCATTGTTGCAGCCAGCGGGGCAATTTATCCGTTCTCAAGGAGGTGTCATTTCCATTCCCACCTGGGGCAAGTTCTGGTTGGCGATGCTAAACCTTTACAACTGGCGTGGCGTTAATCCGATCTTGCCGGAAGTTTGGTTATTGCCGAAAAGCTTAACCATTCACCCGTCTAAATACTATTGCCATACTCGTCTGATTTATCTGGGGATGGCTTATGTGTATGGGTGCAAATTTCAGGTGCCTTTAACACCAATTATCTCAGCGCTGCGTTCAGAGCTTTATGTGCAGGAATACGAGAAGGTTAACTTTGGGGTTGCCCGGAAAAAACTCAGAGCTGAGGAAACATATAGTCCTCCAAGTCTGGTGCTACGTGGATTTTATAATATAGCAACTGTCTGCGATCGCTGGCATCTTCCCAACCTGCGAAAACGAGTCCTCTGCCAGATGCTTGAGCTAATTCGCTGGGAACTACACACCACCAATTACACTAGCATTTCCCCAGTTAGTGGTTTGCTCAATCTCATTGCTTTATGGTTGCACGATCCCAACGATGGCGATCGACATCAAGCCCTAAAAGCGTTTGAGGGCTGGATGTGGGAAGACAAGCAGCAAGGGCTGAGAATCGCCGGAGCCCGTAGTAGTACCTGGGATAGTAGTTTTGCGGTACAAGCCCTACAAGCAGCTAGCTCTCATATAGATGTGGCGAGTCACCTAGAGAAAGGGCAAAAATTCCTTGCCAGCCAGCAAATTCGCCAAACCTTCCCAAAGTTTGCCGAAAACTACCGCATTGATCCCCAAGGCGGGTTTTGTTTTGCTGGGGTTTGGCATGGTTGGCCCGTGAGCGACTGTACGGCGGAAGCCTTACTTGCCCTTCTTGATGCCCCCTCAAAAGTAATCCCCGAATCAGATTTAGAGGATGCTGTTTACTTTTTGCTGCGATGTCAGAATCAGGATGGGGGATTTGGCAGTTATGAGCGGCGAAAAATCGTCTCGACATTGGAATTGATTAATCCAGCCGAGATGTTTGCTAACTCGATGACAGAACGTTCTTATATCGAGTGTACGGCTTCTTGCCTTGCTGCTCTGGGGCAGTTTCGCTGTCGTTTACCCAACAAGCTTGAACACCCATTAAACGGAGTAATTGAACGGGCGAAATTATGGCTGCGTCGCCAGCAACAGCCAGACGGTTCTTGGTCTGGTTTCTGGGGAGTCAACTTTATTTATGGTACGATGTTTGGCATCCAAGGTTTGTTGGCTGCGGGAACTCCAACCTACGATCCGGCGATTCGCAGAGCTTGTAATTGGTTAGTAGACAAACAGAAATCTGATGGAGGTTGGGGAGAGCATTTCCAGGGATGTTTAACCAAGCAATATGTAGAGCATCATGAAAGTCAGGTAATTCAAACGGCTTGGGCTTTGAAAGCTTTATTAGAAGCCAAATCAGCAGCATGGACAGCCATTGAGGCAGGGGCTAAGTTTTTAGTCAATATGCAGTTAGACAATGGGGAATGGCCTGATCAAGATCCTGCTGGCGTTTTCTTTAGTACAGCCTTACTGGACTATACCCTTTACCGCAGCTACTTCCCGATATGGGCTTTAGCTCTATACGAATCCCGTCGTCAAGAACGGATCGGGTAGATAAATTTAATCTGTATTTATAGACAATAAAAATTACTAATTGCATTCTTATGACACAGGCAAAAATAGCAGCAGAGCTTTTTAACACAGCAGCACTAGGTATCGACCCTTATCATCCCCAAAACGATTTTTCAAGCAATTTAGGGATGAATCTGGTTTGGACGGCGCGATTTATGACCAGAAATGAAAATGTTTTTAAGGGGCTAGAAAACTCAATTCATCAAAGAATGATGAAGGCTGAGCCTCAAGAAGCTGGAGGACTATATGAGATTCCTTGTATATATCCAGAAAATATTGAAAAATTTAACTTACCCCAACTGATTTCTAGTAATTTTCCAATCGTAATCAAAGGAATATTGAGAGATTCTTTTGCCGTCAATCATTGGTCACTTGATTATCTGAAAGAGAAATATGGAGACGCGCTAATTCCCTATCTGGAAGACAAAAGTGAAAAAAAAGAATACGATGGAACACCCCATTATCAAAACAACGAGATTGCTAAAATTGAGCTAAGTAATCTTGTCCATAGTATTCGTTCAGGAGAGCGCAAGCACGCCATATCTTGTGCCTCTATATTTGGACTCTATGCAAACATTTTAGAAGAAGTGGGGTTTCATAAAATTGAGGATATTTTTCGTTGTCAGATACTGCGTCCCGAATTATTTATAGCAGGTTCTCAAAGTTCTACTTATTTCCATTGTGCGGCTGGAGGCAATATTTTTTGCCAGCTTCATGGAAAGAAACGATGGGTTTTTGTTGCACCTTGGCATTCGGCTTGGATGTATCCTAATGTGGGTCATAATCCTTCAGCAACATCGTTTATTTCACCGGTGGTTACTAAAAAGCAGGAAAAGGACTCTTCCCGTTATCCGTTGTACAATTTCATACCCAAATATACCGTTAGCTTAAACCCTGGTGATATTCTATTTAATCCTCCTTGGTGGTGGCATGAGGTCACTAACCTCAGTGAAACAATTGGAATGCCCCTTAGAGTTCCTTCGGGAGGAAGTTTTCAGCTAACAAACTTGCTCTATAATTGTTTCACGATTTTTGGTTCTTCCGTTGCCATTGAGGCAATGTCAAAAATCCTCAAAAATCAACTAGATGTTGATGATAAAAGAGTTATAGAGGCTTTTCCCAAGAAGAAAATTTAAGAATATCAATAAGTAAATCAAGATTACAAAAGGGAAAATATTTGTGAGTCAGAAAACTATTAATTGTATAAGTCAAATCAACCATAAACTTAAACCTCCTCTCGTTCCAGGATTACCAGTTTTAGGTAACGCAATCGAGTTGACCAATGATTCAATTGGATTCTTTGTTAAAAACTATCAACGCTTAGGATCAATTTTTAGCATCCAAGCTCTAAATCAAAACTATATTGTTTTGGCTGGCCCAGAAGCTAATCACTTCATGTCACAAGTCGGTGATGATTACTTAAGCTCTCGTGAAATATGGTCTAAGATTATTCCCGAATACGGCACAGACGTGTTCGTTTCAGCTCTGGAAGGAGCATCGCATCGCCATCTCCGCCAGGTGATGAATCGAGGTTATTCCCGTGAAGCTATCCTACCCCATTTGCCTCTGTTGGTAAAAACCACCGAACAAGTGGCGGATAGATGGCAGATCGGAAAACGAATTAAAGTCATCGATGTGATGCGGTATCTCGTGGTGGAACAGTTGGGTTTAGCCCTGGCTCATCAGCCATCTGTGGATTATTTGCATGATTTGAGGCTGTTTTTTTGTACCAACCTCAACGTCACATTTAAGGGCTGGCCGCAAATAACTCAACGCTTGCCAAATTATTTAAAGGCAAAAGCACGAGTTGTGGAATTAGGGCGAGAAATTATTGCCAACCATCGCACTCATCAAACGAGCGATCAAGAACGGGATTTTATTGATGATTTGTTGGCAGCAACGGACGAAAATGGACAACCTTTTGCAGAGGAAGTCCTTGTGGCTCAAGCTTTTAGTATCTATTTTGCTGGCATGGAAACGGCTGCCAATATTTGTACTTTTATGCTGTTTGCCCTATTGAGACATCCAGAGGTGTTAGAGCGCGTTACAGCAGAAGTGGATGCTGTTTTAGCAGAAAAACCCTTGAGCGCGTCGGCTTTTAGAGAGATGAAATCTCTGCATGGTGCAGCAATGGAAACTTTGCGAATGTATCCCATAACGTTGGCATTACCGCGCTCCGCGAAAAAGTCATTTGAATTTGCTGGCTGCTCTGTGGCAGAAAAGGAGCGAGTCATCGTCGCAACCACTGTCTCCCATTTTTTACCGCAATTTTTTCCGAATCCCTATACGTTTGACATTGATCGCTATCACGAACCTCGAAATGAGCATCAGCAGCCCGGTGCTTATGCCCCATTTGGTTTGGGAGATCACATTTGCTTAGGCAAAGGAATGGCTGAAATTCAAATCATGACCATCATGGCAACATTATTGAGCCGAGTTAGATTGGCAATTGATCCGCCCACTTACAAGCTCAAAACTATCTACAATCCCAATCCCTGTCCGAAAAACTTCTGGGTACGCCTGATTGAGCATCGTCAGTGAAAATGTTTGGCTCCGTATTTGCTTGGTTATCTTTAATACCGATAATTGTTAAAATTTAAAGTGGGAATAAATCTATGATAGAAAAAATTGCGACTTGGGAAAGGGGAAAGAATCAGAAGCTTAAACCGCCTATTGTGCCGGGACTTCCATGGTTGGGAAATGCCCTGGGACTAACTAATGATTTTGTCGGTTTCTTAGTTAAGAGTTATCAGGAGTTTGGTTCTATTTTCCGTGTCAATGTGCCGAACCAATCTTTTACAATCATTGCTGGATCTGAAGCCAACAATTTCATGTCCCAAGTCGGTGATAACTACTTAACATTGGATGAAATATGGAAAAGCTATTCCCAAGAATATGGTACAGATGTTTTTATTTCCCGAATGGAAGGGGCAGCCCATCGCCACCTGCGCCAGGTGCTGAATCGAGGTTATTCCCGGGAAGCTATTCTAGCCCATTTGCCCCTGTTAGTAAAAACCACTGAACAAATGACCGATCAGTGGCAGATTGGACAACGGATCAAAGTCATTGATATCATCCGGCAACTTGTGGTCAGGCAACTGGGTCTAGCCTTAGCCAATTATGAATCTGACGATTATTTTCATGATTTGCGACATTTTTTCTGTGTCAATATCAATGTGGCATTCAAGGGTTGGTCAGAAAAAGCACTGCGTCGCCGAGATTATCTGAAAGCGAAAGCACGAGTGATGGAACTAGGTAGAAAGCTGATTGCCAACCATCGTGCTATTCCGCCCATCGACCGAGAACGAAATTTTATTGATGATTTGCTAGAATCAACGGACGAAAATGGACAACCTTTTTCTGAAGTAGCCCTAATTCCTCAAGTGCTCAGTCCTTTTTTAGGTGGGATGGAAACTACAGCCAATATCTGTACTTTTATGCTTTTTGCTCTGTTGAACAATCCCGATGTTTTGGATCGGGTTACGGCAGAAATAGATGCTGTTTTGGCAGAACAACGCTTGAGTGCATCGGCTCTTAGAGAGATGAAATCTCTGCATGGTACAGCAATGGAAACGTTGCGGATGTATCCTTCTAGCCCAGTTCTGCCCCGTTCAGCTAGAGAATCTTTTGAATTTGCTGGGTATTCTGTCGAACGCGGAGAACAAGTCATGGTTGCCACCAGTGTCTGCCATTTTTTACCGCAATTTTTTCCGAATCCCTATACGTTTGACATCGATCGCTATCACGAACCTCGAAATGAGCATCAGCAGCCCGGTGTTTATGCCCCATTTGGTTTGGGCGCTCATGTTTGTCTGGCGAAACGAATGACTGAAATTCAAATTATGACCCTAATGGCAACATTATTGAGCCGAGTTAAATTGGAAATTGATCCGCCCACTTACAAGCTAAAAACTATCTACAATCCGAATCTCTGTCCGAAAAACTTCTGGGTGCGGCTGGTGGAACGTCGCCAATAATCACTAACGCATTACTTAATCTGTTAATCTAAATTTATCAAGGATATCTTAACTTAATGAATTCTCTAAATCATAAGTCTCAAAATAACTTTCACAATGATGCGTTGGCAGTTCTCAAGCAAACCAGTCGAACCTTTTACATTCCAACAGTTCTTCTGCCATCAGAGTTACAAGAGGCGGTTATGTCCGCCTATCTATGTATGAGAGCCATCGATGAAATTGAAGACCATTCGCAATTAGATAACGCGACAAAATCATTGTTATTGCGTCGGGTGAGTGAGACATTGCAAGAAGGAACAGATCAGTTTTATCCAGGGGCGTTCTCAGAACTGAAGCTTTACCAAAATGTTCTCCCTGAAGTCACCCTCCGCATCCAGGAATGGGCTTTACTTGCCCCTAAAAGGATTTGGCCTCGGATTTGGGACACAACGGCAGCCATGGCAGACCGGATGGCTTACTGGGCGGATAGAAACTGGACAATTAACACAGAAGCCGATTTAAACCGATACACATTTAGCGTAGCGGGTGCGGTGGGATTATTACTTTCTGAATTGTGGTCGTGGTATGACAACACCCAGACTAACCGCATCCAGGCGATAGGATTTGGTCGAGGTTTACAAGCGGTGAATATTCTGCGTAACCATGGTGAAGACTTAACCCGTGGGGTTGATTTCTTTCCCCGAGACTGGGATCAAGCTCATATGCTAACCTATGCCCGTGGTAATCTTGCCCTTGCTGATGCTTATACCGATGCTCTACCCCAAGGACCAGCCCTGGACTTTTGTAGTATTCCACTAGCTCTAGCCCATGCAACTCTCGATGCTCTATCCCAGGGTCAAGCCAAACTGAGTCGCACTGATGTCATGGCAATTCTTGAAGAAATTGCTCACCAGAAAAGAATAATTACAGCAACTGTTTAAAAACACCGAACTGACTCTAGTGATAAGCTAAAATTAGCCTCAGCGGCTGAATTTCTAAGCATTACTCAGGGGGTTGCTCTTGGCAGATTAATCTCAAAATTAATTTGACTATTTTTCCAGTTCAATTTCAAACTCAACAGGAGATTCTAATTAATGGTTTTACCGGATGGTCCGAAAACTCCAGGTTGGTTACAAACCCTACAGTGGAATGTAGATTGTATCGAATATGCAGAAACCGCAGCCCAACGTTATGGAGATATTTTCACGGGAAAATTTTGGTTTAATGCCGAACCTGCTGTGGTAATTGGTAACCCTCAAGCTGTGGAACAGATTTTTACAAAGTTGACCCAGCATTTCGATCCATTTATTGGTGAAAGTCGCGATTTAATCAGACCGTTGGTTGGGGATTATTCCTTGTTAACACTGCAAGATCGGAATCAATATCAACGCCATCGCAAATTATTAATGCCTCATTTTCATGGAGAGCGACTACAAAGTTATGGTCAAAAAATCTGCCAGGTGACAAAAGAAGTCATGCAGGAATTAACTCCAGGCACAACATTTGATGCCTGTGCCGTCATGGGAGACATCTCAATGGAGTCTATGTTCCGGGTTGTGTTTGGTTTGGAAAAAGGAAGTACCTCATCCCGGTTAAAGCAATTATTTATTGATTTACTGGACTACATTACCTCTCCAGGAAAAGGAATTTTCATGTATCTGCCTTTTTTGCAAAAGGATCTAGGCCCCTGGAGTCCCTGGGGATATTTCAAGCGAATTAAAGCAGAAATTGACCTGGTTTTGTACCAAGAAATTGCTCATCGTCGTCAGAACCTTGACTCAGATAAAGATGATATTCTGACCATGCTATTGACCGCACGGGATGAAGAAGGTCAACCCATGACTGATGAAGAACTTCACTCCGAATTACTCACCTTCTTAACCAGTGGCTATAAACCCATTGCTATGGCAGTCGCTTGGGCATTGTATTGGGTTCACCGTACCCCACCAGTCTGTCATCAACTGATCGATCACTTAACTCAACTGGGTGAAAATCCCAATGCCATGAGTCTGGCGCAACACCCTTATCTTAAGGCAGTTTGCCAGGAAACAATGAGAATTAATCCAATTGTACCGATCATATCGCCTCAAAAAGTTAAATCTCCGGTAGAGGTGATGGGATACCAATTAGAGCCAGGGTGGATAGTGATTCCCTGTAATTATTTGATTCATCATCGAGAAGACTTGTACCCCGAACACGACCAATTTAAACCAGAGCGCTTTCTGGAACGGGACTATTCGGCTTACGAATATGTTCCTTTTGGACCAGGTATGCGTCGTTGTCTTGGTTCAGAGTTTGCCTATTTTGAAATGAAACTGGTACTGGGTACGATTTTGTCTGACTACGACTTGGAATTAGTCGATCCTCGACCCCTAAAACCTAAAGTGAAAGGCTTTGTTGTTGCCCCTGATAGAGGGGTACAAATGGTGCTCAAAGGTCGCAAAGGTCAAGGTAGCGGGCAATCTCTCACGAGTGAAGCTTTGGTTAATTGATAGGAATTTGGTTTTCACGCAGAATAGGGAGTCAACCATGACAATTTTGGTGACAGGGGCAAGCGGCCACTTGGGAGCCAATCTGGTTCGTCGCTTGCTCAAAGACGGTCAAAGGGTACGGGTTTTGCAGTGGGAGTCCGATAATAATCTGGCGATTGAGGGCTTGGACTTAGAGCGAGTGTCTGGGGACTTGAGAGATTGGTCTGCAGTTGTCAAAGCCGTTCGGGGATGCGATCGCATTTATCACTGTGCGGCGAAAGTTTCTACCCTCCATGGCAATGCTAGTTTCAAACAAGAAATCTACGATTGTAACGTCCTGGGAACAATCCATATCCTACGGGCAGCCCTGGAAGCCGGTGTGTCCCGTGTTGTCGTCACTAGCTCCGGTTTTGCCCTAGGCAAGCTGCTTGATCAAGCCAGTGATGAAACGGTTCCCTTCCATCCTTTTGCCCCTCATTCTCCCTACGAATTAACCAAAGTTTTTGCCGAACATGAGTGTTTAAAGGCATTTGCCGACGGACTGGATGTGGTGATTGTCATCCCTTGGGTAATAGTTGGACTCAACGACTTCCAACCGTCTCCCTTGGGACAAACCCTGATCAATTTTGCCAATGGAAAGTTACCAGCCTATACGACAGGAGGTGCCGAGTTTGTAGCCATAAACGATATTGTTTCTGGGCATATTCTGTCCATGGAAAAGGGACGAGCTGGACAAAAGTATAGCTTCAGCACTCAATTTTTAACTGTGGATGAAATGATGATCATTTACGAAGAGGTCACGGGACGCCCTCGTCCTCTGATCCGCTTGCCAGTTTCAGCCAGCCTGAGAATGGCAAAAATAACGGATGCATTGTTGAATTCATTTTTTCCGAATAAGCCACGGGTTCTCAATGCAACAGATTTGAGGATTTTAGAGACTCGTCTGAGAACGGATTGTCGTAAGGCAATTTACGAGCTAGGGTATCAACCTACCTCGATTAAACAGTCAGTTCGCGAAGCCTACGAAGACTTTGTGCGTCGGGGTTTGATTGTCAATCCCACCCTCAACCCCAAATTACAGACTCAACCATCGCTTTAGATTTTATAGAAGAAGATTAGAAATTATAGTATGTAACGATTAATGTCACGCTGGGATTATACAAAAGATATTGTTGTGGTTGGGTCAGGCGCCGGCGGGATGACGGCGGCACTGGTGGCAGGCGATCGCCAAAATCAGGCGATCGTGCTAGAAAAGTCCCCAGTCTATGGGGGGTCTACTGCCCTATCCGGTGGCGGAATCTGGGTTCCCTGCAATCATCTCATGGCTGAAGCCGGGATTGATGATTCTGGTGAAGAAGCTATGGCTTATTTGCAAGCCGTCACCCAATCTCAGGTAGCAGCACAACGGTTGCAAGCCTATGTCCAGCAGGCAGCAACCCTGGTTAAATATCTGGCGAAAAATTCCCATGTACAGTTTGAAATTTTACCTGGTCTTTCCGATTATTATGCAGAACATTACGGCGGCAAACAAGAAGGAGGACGGACGTTAATCGCCAAACCCTTCGATCGACGTCAGCTTGGCATCTTGGCCAAAAACCTACGCCAACCTCATCCACAAACTCTAATTTGGGGTCGAATTACTGTGACTCCCCAGGAAGCCAGCCAGATGGTCAATTCTTCTTTCCCAGGAAGATTGAATGCTGCCTATATTCTCAGTCAATATTTTTTAAATCCTCGCCGTTTACTAGGTCGATATGATTCCCGATTAACCATGGGAAACGCCCTGATTGGTCGATTACGGTTATCTCTTGCCGATCGCAATATTCCGGTTTGGCTCAACACATCTGTGCAACAACTTATGATTGAAAATAATCAGGTTGTCGGGGTAAAAGGCGAACAAAACGGCAAAAGTCTAATGATTCGCGCCAAGAAAGGGGTAATATTGGCTAGTGGTGGTTTTGCTCGGAATAAGTTCATGCGATCGCAGTATCAACGCCATCCCATTTCTGACCGATGGACAGCCGCCAACCCAGATAATATGGGGGATGGGATTCGTATGGGAATGAGCGTTGGAGCTGAATGCGAACTCATGGAATCAGCCTGGTGGACGCCCACAAGCGTTGTACCTGGAAGCCAATATGCTTATGTACTGATTATTGAGAAATCCTTACCCGGTAGCATGATGGTCAACAGTCAAGGAAAACGGTTCACCAATGAAGCCGATCCCTACATTGATGTTGTCAAAGATATGTACAAAACTGATAGTGTTCCCGCTTTTTTTGTTTTCGATCGCCGATTTCGCTATCAATATCCCACCGGACCACTAATGCCCGGTTTGACCCCGAAAAAATATATTGATAATGGCTATATTCAGGTGGCTAACACGATTGAAGACTTAGGCAAAAAATGTGGCATTGAACCCCAAGGGTTAATCGAAACGACTCGAAAAATGAACCAGTATGCCGTAACAGGTCTTGACCTGGATTTTCATAGAGGAGATAACAGTTATAACCGTTACTATGGTGATACTAGAGTTAAGCCTAATCCTTGTTTAGGCGCGATTGATTGCCCGCCTTTTTATGCGGTTAAAGTCTTTCCAGGAGATTTGGGAACCAAAGGAGGCTTAAAAACTGATGAGAATGCCCGCGTACTCAGAAAAGATGGTTCGGCGATCGCGGGACTTTATGCCATTGGCAATGTTTCGGCTTCGGTTATGGGCGATACCTATCCTGGAGGGGGAGCCACAATTGGTCCTGCCATGACATTTGGCTATATCGCTGCCTGCCATGCTACGTCAGATGGGTAGCAGAACGTTATCATCAATCATGCAATAAACTAACGGATTAAAGACATTATCAATTATCATTATGGCGACCACCTATACCCCCTCCCACCGGACAAAGAAATCTCCTCCCAGATTGAGTCATGGACTTCCTTATCTTGGTCATGCTTTAGAATTTGCTCGTGATCCGGTGGGATTACTCCACAAGGGGCGACAACAGTTTGGTGATATTTTTTCCTTTTCTTTGATGGGAAAACAAGTCACCGTACTTACCGGACCCAATGCCAATCAAGCTTTTTTTAAAGCTCCCGACAACCAACTTAGCGCCAGAGAAGCCTACAAATTTACGATTCCAATTTTTGGCAAAGGCATTGCCTATGATGCCAGTCCCGAAATCATGAGTGAGCAGATTAGCTTTGTCTTCCCGGCGATGCGGGAGGAGAGGATGCGAACCTATGCCCAGTTCATGACTGAAGAAGCCCAGGCATACTTTGACTCCTGGGGAAATTCTGGAGAGATAGACCTGCTTTGCGCCTGTAACGAGCTGACGATTTTTATTGCAGGTCGTTGTCTAATTGGTGAAGAGTTCCGCACCCATCTCACAACTGAGTTTGCTCAGTTGTACCATGACATAGAAGGCGCACTCCACCTCCTGGGCTTTTTCTGGCCCTATTTACCCCTCCCTTCTTTCCAGCGCCGGGACAAAGCTCGAATTCGCATGGTGGAATTAATTGCCGAGATCGTTGCCAATCGACGCAACCAAGGAATAGAGACAGAGGACTTCCTACAAACCTTGATCGCCGCTCAATATTCTGATGGCACTGCCCTATCCGAAGATAACATTACAGGCTTATTACTCACGCTATTATTTGCCGGACAACATACCAGTGCGGTATTAGCCGCCTGGACGGGGATATTATTGTTGCAACATCCCCAACATCTACCGGCAATTTTG
This sequence comes from Coleofasciculus sp. G1-WW12-02, assembly GCF_040219735.1. NCBI lineage: Bacteria > Bacillati > Cyanobacteriota > Cyanophyceae > Coleofasciculales > Coleofasciculaceae > Coleofasciculus > Coleofasciculus sp. G1-WW12-02. Next base: position 39,403 of record NZ_JAVJRX010000119.1, read on the forward strand.
CAGGAACAGCAACAGGTTTTTGGCGAAAACCCAGAAATCTCCCTCAGTGCCCTGGGTCAATTGTCTCATTTGGAAAGTGCCATTCGAGAAGCGGAACGGATGCGTCCGCCACTGGTCATGCTGATGCGGCAAATTTTAGAGGATTTTGAGTATGAAGACTATATGATGCCAGCAGGGGGTTTAGTCATGGTTTCATCGGCGGTTTCCCATCGAATCCCTGACGTTTTCCCAAATCCCGATCGCTACGATCCCAGCCGTTTTGCCCCCGGACGGGAGGAACACAGACAGCATCGATATGCCCTGATTGGATTTGGCGGTGGGCGGCACCGCTGTATTGGCGAGGCGTTTGCTTATCAGCAAGTTAAAGTGATTTGGAGCATTCTGTTACAGCACTTTGATTTGGAGTTGGTTCAAGCCAGCTACGAGCCGAACTATACAACTTGGGTTGTCGGGCCACGGCAACCCTGTTTAGTGCGTTATCAGCGTAAGTAAGCCTCTAATGCTTGTTAATTTCAATCGAAAAGACTGGGAACAAGCACGGGGTTAATTGTCGTGCCTTCAACTGGATTGTCAAATCTTGCCACATCGAGTAGCAAGATTTGACCTCTATCCCTCTCCGGCTTGCTTCGCTCTTATCCGGAGTCTCACGAGGTATACGATGAATAAAACATAATTAGCCCTTAAAAACTTTATTCAATTCTATTAATAACAATGATGGCATCCCGTTTTCCCTTTACATCTTTTCCCCGTGGCTGGTTCCGAATCGCCTACAGTGACGAACTGCGTCCAGGTCAGGTCAACCCACTCCGCTACTTCGGTCAAGACTTGGTACTTTTCCGCACCCAACAGGGTCAAGCTCACGTTCTCGATGCTCATTGTCCCCATCTGGGAGCCCATCTGGGTTATGGTGGCAAAGTCAAGGGCGAAACCATCCAATGTCCTTTCCACGGTTGGTGCTTGGAGGGTCAGGGGCAATGCGTTGATATTCCTTATGCCAGCAAAATTCCACCAAAAGCACAGATTCGAGCTTGGCCAGTTCGAGAAGTCAACGGCTTAATAATGATGTACTACAGTCCCGATCAAGAGCAACCAACCTGGGAAATGCCAGAACTCTCTGAATACAACTCAGAGGAATGGGTGATGCTCAAGCGCATCAGCTGGCGGAACATAAAAACTCACGTTCAAGAAATTGGAGAAAACGGTTCGGACATTGCTCACCTGACTTGTCGGCATCCTCAAGCCGTTATGGAATTTGACAGAGGGACTGCTCCAGAAATTAATGGACCATTTTTTACCTACCGCACCAATCCCTCCTACAAAAATAAATTTCCAATTCCGATGATTAACCCAAGGTTGACGGTTGCACATGAGTTTACCTGCTATGGTTTAGGGTTTTTAGCAACCCGCGTCCGGGTGAATGTATTGGGGGGAATATGGATACTATTCGATATATTTCCTACGCCCATTGATGAGGAGTATATTGAATTAAAAGGGGTTTTCGGGGTCAAGAAAATAGTGAATCGAGTAATTACTCGATTTATCGGGAGTGACCCAGCTCGTGAAGCCGAAATGGCCATTTATCAAGATATGCCAATGTGGGAAAACAAGCTTTACCGAAGCACTCCTAACCTCTGTGAGGGTGATGGTCCGATTACAGAATATCGACGATGGGTTCGCCAGTTCTACTCAGAACAAAAAAATCTGACTAAAGTTCTAGTACAGCAGTCGTGACTTTTATCATTAATTTTTTACCGGAGCTAAAAAATGAACAAATTCTGGGAAAGAATAAAATTTTGCTGGGCTAATATTAAGGTCGCACATAGAAAATGAACGATATTTTACAGTCAGTTAGTCTGTCTCGGCTATTGGATGCAATATTGATTTTTGTTGGCTTTATCGCCATCCTATTCATTGCCGCGAAATTTTTGCCGGGGAAAACATATCAAAATCGCGATACAGAAACAGATGGGACTACAAAATTATATAAACTCAATGGTCTTCTATTATTTGGGTTAGTTACTTTGTTTATGGGGATATCCACCTTATTATTTGACTGGTCTTTAGCTTTTATTCATCGATATTTTTGGGAATTATTAATTGTTGCTAATGGCTTTGCTTTGGCTTGGACATTGGTTTTATATTTAGGTGACAAACAGAGACAAGACTTGAATTCTCAGCCCAACCAGAAGGACTTATCAGAAAAAATATCATTGGGAAAACTTTTGAGCGATTTGTGGTTGGGCGTTGAACTCAATCCAACTTGGCTCGGTGTAGATTTAAAATTCTTCGCTTACCAGCCCTCTTTAATTGGTTTAGGATTGCTCAATGCCTCCTTTGCCTATGTGCAATATGAAACCTACGGAAGGGTTTCTCTGCAAATGTGGATTTTTGAAATATTTTGGTGGATTTATCTAGCCAGTCATTATTACTATGAGGAATGCGCCTTGTCGATGTGGGATATAATTGCCGAAAGATTTGGATTCATGCTGATCTGGGGTGATCTGGTTTTGGTGCCATTTTTCTATAGTATTGCTGGCTGGTTTCTAATCGATAAAATATCGCCATTGCCCTTAGCGATAGTTATTGGCATCTGTTTGCTTTATTGCTTCAGTTTGTGGCTATTTCGAGGGGCAAATCTCCAGAAGCATCGCTTTAAGAAAGACCCCAACGCAGAGATTTGGGGCAAGCCAGCTCAAAGCTTACAGGGAAAACTCCTCATTTCCGGTTGGTGGGGAGTGGGACGGAAACTCAACTATACCGGAGAAATTGGCGTTTATTTGGCGATCGCTCTGACAACGGGAACTCAATCGATAGTTCCCTATCTGCTTCCTTTGTGGCTCTGCTGCCTCCTGATCCATCGGTCCTGGCGCGACGAGCAACGCTGTCGTGCCAAGTACGGAGAGTTGTGGGAAACCTATTGCGATCGAGCTCAATTTAGAATGATTCCTTTCCTGTACTAAATCCCATTACTTTACTATAGACTTTATACTTATGGAATTAGCAATGACCGCAAATACTCAAGTATCCCGTTTTCCCTTCACACCATTTGCCAATGGTTGGTTCCGCGTCGCCTATAGCGACGAACTGAGCGTTGGCGAAGTTAAGCCGCTCCATTACTTTGGCAGAGACTTAGTTCTTTTTCGCGCGGAAAATGGTACGCCCCACGTTTTTGATGCCTATTGTCCTCATTTAGGGACTCACCTAGGTCATGGGGGTACGGTGAAAGGCGAAGTTCTCCGATGTCCATTTCATGGTTGGTGCTTTAATAACGAAGGGAAATGTGTCGATATTCCCTATGGTAATAAAATTCCATCTAAAGCAGAGATTGCCCCTTGGCCAGTGCGTGAATTGAATGGGGTAATCATGGTTTACTACCACGCCGAAGGAAAACCCCCAACTTGGGAAATACCGCCACTTCCAGAACTCACATCCTCAGAATGGGCTCCGTTTAATGTTGTCAGTCGGCGCAAAATCCGTTCACACCTACAGGAAACCAAAGAAAACCTGATTGATGTCGGGCATCTATATGGTACGCATTTAGTTGATGCTGTTGAAGACGGAACTCTGCATATAGACAATCAGGTTTTGAAGTGGAGCTACAGCGCCAGTTCAAAAAATATTCCTTCTACTCCGGAAACACAAGCCTACATCGAACAAACGCTATATGGGCTAGGCCATGTCGTGCATAGATACCATGTCAAAATGCCTTTTGAATATGAGTATATGGTAGTTTTCTACGATACTCCAATTGATGGAGAATACTTGGATTATCATTATCTTTTCAGTATCAAAAAACTTCCCAGCGAAGAAATGACTTCTGCGGTGGCAGAGCAAACGCTTCAAGTGTTTCATCAAGAAGCAGATAAAGATATCCCGCTTTGGGAAAACAAGCTTTACTTAACGAATCCCTTAATTTGTGAGGGGGACGGGCCCATTATAAAATTTAGACGCTGGGCTAGTCAGTTCTATAGCAGTGACCCTGTAAAATCTCAGGTTTAACCTGTGAAGCGATTCTGCTTCTGCTTTGTCATTTGTTATTCAACATTCCGCAAAAAACTTTAAAAACTGACTAACAAATTGATTATTGTAAACTCTTAGCAACCTAACTTCCTTCTCCATGCAAGCAGTATCTATGTTGAAACCCCGTTTTCCGTTTACATCTTTTCCGATTGGCTGGTTCCGCATTGCCTACAGTGACGAACTGCGTCCGGGTCAGGTCAAACCGCTCCGCTACTTTGGTAGAGATCTGGTGCTTTTCCGCAGCCAAAAGGGTGAAGTTCACCTTCTCAATGCCCATTGTCCGCACCTGGGAGCGCATCTGGGTTATGGCGGTAAAGTCAAGGGAGAAATTATTCAGTGTCCCTTTCATGGCTGGTGTTTCAACGGTCAGGGGCAATGTGTTGATATTCCTTATGCCAACAAAATCCCACCAAAGGCTCAAATTTCTATCTGGCCTATTTGCGAAGTCAATGGGGTGATCATGGCCTACTATCATCCTCAGAGAGAGAAACCGACTTGGGCAGTACCAGAACTACCGGAATATACTTCCAGAGAATGGACTCCGTTTCGTTTAGCTCAGAGCTGGAAAATCCGCACGCATATTCAAGAAATTATTGAGAATGCCGTCGATTATGCCCATCTTCCCTTTGTACATATTACCTGGGATACCTTGAAAACTGAGCCGTTGGCCGTAGAAGGGTCTGTACTGAAGTGGCGTGCTTCTCGTCAGGGAGGAAAGTTTTTGGGTAGCCAAATCTTGTTGGCAACACCGGAAGAAACCTTGTCAGATATTACCTGTTACGGATTGGGTTGCAAATTGATACGAGTTCGTGCCAAGGTGAGAATCGATGTGAACGTACTGCTTATGTTTTTTATGACTCCCATTGATAGCGAATATATTGAAGTTCATGCAGTTATCAGTATTAAAAAAATTATCAATCCACTTGTAACATTTGCAGTGACAAAAAACCTGAGCAAGCGGTTGCAACAAGAGATTCAACAAGATATTCCAATTTTAGAAAATAAGACTTATCCAACTGTTCCTAATTTTTGCGATGGGGATGCACCCATTTCTCAATATCGGCACTGGGCACGTCAGTTCTACGCCGAACAACTAAATGGCAAACAAATAGCTATCTCCCCTACCAGTCCTTAACTTTTACCGGGAATAAAATTTTTAGCTAAAAAGCAACAGCAATAACTTATTAAGCCCCAAAATTAAGCGAATTAAACAAATTCAAGGTACTCAGAAAATGAAAAAAATTTATATTGGCTTAGGCAGCACTTTTCATGATAGTTCGATAGCAATTGTAGATAGTCAGGGCAAAGTCATTTTTGCCGAAGCAACAGAAAGGTATTTGCAGAGAAAAAGAGCCCTAAATTATGTACCAGATCAAAGAGATATTTTAGCCAATGTCTTAACAGAATACTGTTCCGATAATACTCATTTTATAGTTACCAAAACTTGGAGCAAAGATTTTCACGATTTCCTTAAGTTTCAATATATTTTGGGTTTGCTAAATACAAAAAAAATGCCCGACAATAGTATGGAAACAATAGTAAGTTTTTTGTATGACTCTGTATTCAGCAAAAACTATATTGGTTTTCTAGAATTTAATTTTTTAGAACGAGTGGGGAATGAGTTACTGCAATTTATTGGGGAGGTCTTTAAAAATAGTAAAGTAACTTTTAAAAGTTACTCTCATCATTTAACTCATGCAGCTATGTCATGCTATACAAGCCCATTTTCTGAAGGAGTTTGTATGATTGCCGACGGATATGGAGAAGGTGGCTCGATTGCATATTATCATTATCAAAATGGAAAAATAAAACAAATCAAAAAAAATAGAGGAGTTGCAAGCCTAGGACTTCTCTATGCAGTTTGTACAATTTTTTGTGGATTCGATCCCATGAAAGGTGAAGAATGGAAAGTGATGGGTTTAGCACCTTATGGAGAATTAGATTACAATTTATATCAAGCCTTAAAAGCGGTTATAAAAGTTAAAGGCATTGAAATAAAATACTCTTCTAAAAAAGCCGTTAAAAACCTAATAGAGAATCTTGCATCTTTGGCAAACCATAAAAATAATTTCCTCGAAAAGCGAGCAAATACAGCCTATACAACACAGTTTTTTTATTCAGAAATAATGACTCAATTGCTCATGAGTTTATATGAATTAGGATTTTCAGAGAATCTTATTTTAGGAGGAGGATGTGCTTTAAATTCTGCATACAATGGTCAAATATACCAAAAAACAAAATTTAAAAAACTTCATGTGCCCTGTGCTCCAGCAGATGACGGCAATGCTCTAGGAGCTGCTTTATTGAGTTTTTATCAAGAACACCCCGATCTAATTTGTACCCCTACAATACAATCTCCTTATTTAGGCTCTTCTATCTCTAAGTTGAGTTTAGAGCATTTAAAGGAATTCGGTAAGTTGAATAAGCTACGTCATCTTCCTGGAGAAATTCATAAAGAAACTGCTATTTTACTATCTCAAGGAAAATTAGTGGGTTGGGTTCAAGAACGGGCTGAGTTTGGACCACGCGCTCTGGGAAACCGCTCAATTCTGGCTGATCCCCGTTCAGCAGACATGAAAAATAGAATTAATACTGTGGTAAAGTTCCGCGAAGAATTTCGTCCGTTTGCCCCTGCTATTTTACATGAATTCGGTGAAGAATATTTTGAAAATTACCAAGAATCACCTTATATGGAAAGGACATTGAAGTTCAAGAAAGAAGTCGTTGATAAAGTGCCAGCTGTTGTCCATACCGATCGTACAGGCCGTCTTCAGTCTGTTAAAAAAGAATGGAATAAACGGTTTTATGAATTAATCCAAGCTTTTTATGATTTAACTGGAGTACCAATTCTCTTAAATACCAGTCTCAATGTTATGGGCAAGCCCATTATACATTCTTTAGAAGATGCTATAACTGTGTTTTTTACGACCGGGCTAGATGCTCTGGTTATTGAAGACTATATAATAGAGAAATAATTCCCTAATAGGGCTTGACAGACTTGAATTTATATGTTCATATCCGGATTGTTTGATAACATTTATCTTATGAAGATTGTCCGAACATTTCAAATGTTTGCTGTAATAGTAGCATTAACCTGTGTCCCAGGAACGCTCGCTTTCATCGTTTTATTTGAAGCCGATCCATTAATCTACTCAAATTTTGCTTCTTGTCTGCTCATTACCGCTCTACTGGTGCTGTTAATCTCCCCTTGCTTTTATTCAAGTCCAGGAAATCAGACAATAATAGAAAAACTAATAACTATTTGTAGTATTTGGTTATTAATATCGGGAGTTGCTCATGTTACATGGGAGTTAAGCTGGTGTTTTGTTCATCCATATCTACACGATGTCACGGAAAAAGATAAGTGGGCTTGGATATGGTGGGCTTATGGTGTTGCTGATCGCCGTTATCTCATATCAGACTCCGCTACTGTTATTTTAGAGTGGGTCACTGCTGTAATAGGTGGACCTCTTACTCTTTATGCTTTTTATATTCTAAAAAGAAATATCCGCCAAGCTGGTTTATGTATTCTGATTACTTCACTCATGGATTTATATGGAGCCATTTTGTTTTTTGGGACAGAAGCTTTAAATGGCTTTTCCAATATAGATACCAAACATTTTGTCAATTTTTGGATTAAGTTTTGGGGACTCAATTCTCTGTGGGTTTTCTTTTCTCTTTTTTGTATTTATGTAGCTATCTCTCTTTTAGATATAAAATCTGACCATCACGATCGCTCCGACATTGAAGCGACGCAATGACCATTTAGGGAGTAATAAGCTAATAAGCTGATGTGTATTTATGTCATTTGTAATACTCAAGGTAGCGAGAAGCAAGCTACGTCATTTTCCCCATTTCCCTATCTCCCTCATTTCCCCCATCTCCCCTGTCTCCGGAGTACGCCTATTTCCCTGTCAGCCTCAACTATCAGATTAAATGCGTGACAGCTTACACTTGTGTGGGATCATAGACAATGATGTCCCCTTGTCTTCGGAAACGTTGATCGATGAAACAGTTAATTAAGGGTCTGCATGAGTTCCAGACCAATTACTTTACGGCTCACCGGGAGCTATTTGAGTTACTCTCTCAAGGACAGCATCCGCGAGTTCTGTTTATTACTTGCTCAGACTCCCGGATTGATCCCAATCTGATGACCCAAACCAAGCCGGGTGAAATGTTTATCATCCGCAATGCGGGTAACATTATTCCTCCCTATGGGGCGACGAATGGCGGAGAAGGTGCAGCCGTTGAGTATGCTATTCATGCGTTAGGCATTGAAGATGTGATTGTTTGTGGTCATTCCCACTGCGGCGCGATGAAAGGATTGCTGAAACTCAGCAAGCTGGAAGAGGAAATGCCAATGGTTTACGAATGGCTCAAACATGCGGAAGCGACGCGGCGGATTATTAAGGAACATTACCAAAACTATGAAGGTGAAGATCTGCTAAATGCTTCTATTCAAGAGAATGTTCTCAACCAATTGGAAAATCTACGCACTTACCCCGTAATTCAGTCTAGACTCAAAGCTGGTAAATTGCAACTCCATGCTTGGGTTTATGAAATTGAAACGGGAGAAGTTATGGAATATAACCCGATTCAAGGTCAGTTCGTACCACCGAGAACCCAGTTTGCTAGAGCGACTTGGATTACGCCAGAACAGCAAGAGCGTATTTTTAAAGGCTCTTATAATGATCATTAGGTTGTCATTTGTCATTTTTCATTCGTCATTCTTGCGATGTAACCCCTTTTTGCTGATGTATAGGTGTTAGCGACGCTCATTTTGAGTGGAACCTAGACATGAGAACGCGAATGCTTTTGGATAAGGGCGGGTTTTGTTGATCAGTTATTACCTGACAAACTTACCTGAGTGGCTAAACCCGCCTCTACGAATGCGTGACTTTAGTCTGATGAATCAATCAGTGCCTTAATGACGCCGATTTTAGCTTGGGAAACTTTTGACCCTAAGGTGGGATTAGTCGAACCAATAAAATATTCTCCCGTTGGTAGATAATGCAATGCCAATTCGGGATATGTAATAATCTCCCAATCTTTATAGATTTCGGTCTTTTCATGACTATGGCTGGGTCGATTACTTTCGTAACACCAGCCTGCGGCAAGTAATTTTTCGATTAGGGTTGACATGGAAAATCAGCTAATTCTCGGATATAAATTTCGGGAAACTGTCATGCATTTACATTAGGTATCGATGAATGGTACTGACTTCGGGTTGGTGGGCAATGCCCACCCTACGGTAGGGTTTAAATGCTTAACAGTTCCGACTCGCTTTTGGTAGATTTCCCTGTATCCGTCTCTACCCTAGCATTCGTCATTCGTTATTTGTCAGGGGTCATTTGTTTACACCTGATACCAAGTCGCAGTCATACGCCATGTCCGATCCTTTGAATCGAAGGATCAAGTCGGGGCGGGTTTAGTTGCATCTGGGTGCAATCAACAAGATAGTAGTGAAAGTGAGCCCCTACACAATCAAAACTATATGCCGTGAAAAGTCAGCAGCGCCCCCTCGCACCTCCTAAACAACGGGCAGAAACTTTAAGAAACTTTACAATTGGGAGAGATGACCTCATCATAATAGTCGGACTGCTATGCACCTAACCTACTTCGGCGCCAATAGCTGGCTACTCGAACTCGGGCAAAAACACATCCTGATTGATCCCTGGCTTGTGGATTCCTTAATCTTTGGCAATCTTCCCTGGTTGTTCAAAGGTGACAAACTTCCAGCTTTGGATGCGCTTCCTGATCAGATAGACTTGATTGTGCTATCCCAGGGACTAGAGGATCATGCCCACAGACCCACATTGGCAAAGCTGGACAAGACAATCCCCGTTGTTGGTTCAGAGAGTGCCGCAAAAGTGGTGAAGGAGTTGGGCTATACTCAGGTGACGCCGTTAGCCTTTGGTCAAACCTTCACCCTCGCTAACCAAATTGAAATCCGCGCCTTACCGGGGGCACCGATTGGTCCTTTTTTGCAGGAAAACGCCTATCTGATTAAACAGTTAGATAGTGGCACAAGTCTCTATTATGAGCCTCACGGGTATCCATCGGAGCAGTTAAAAGAGTATGCTCCAATCGATGTGGTGATTAGTCCCGTGGTGACATTGGAATTGCCTGTGCTTGGACCCATTATCCAAGGTCATCATAGCGCACTGCAACTGGCTCAATGGGTGCAACCGCAAGTGTTTCTACCTACAGCCGCCGGAGGTGGAGTTAAGTACGAGGGAGTGCTAGATTCCCTGCTGCATCAGGTTGGTAGTTTGGAGGAGTTGCGATCGCAACTGGCACAGCACAACCTATCCACTCAGGTAATTGACCCTCAGCCAAACGAAGTGCTCGAACTCAACCTGACACCTCAAATGGCTTAATCTATTGCACATTCTTGTCCAGAGTTATTGGTTCAATTTAGGCAATCACCAAGAACAAAGGACAAATGACAAATCAAACCCTAAGGAGATCGATCATGTTGGAATTGTATCAATTTGAGTTGTCGCAGTTCTCGGAAAAAGTGCGGCTGATTCTTGATTACAAAGGGCTAGCGTATCGCAAAATTGAAGTCACCCCAGGAATCGGACAGCTAGACTTGTATCGCCTATCGGGTCAAAAGCAAGTCCCTGTTCTCAAAGATGGGGATACCGTCATTGCTGATTCGACTGCGATCGCGATGTACTTGGATCGCAAGTATCCAGATAAGCCTCTCATTCCCACCGATCCCCAGCAACGCGCCCAATGTTTACTGATGGAAGAATGGGCGGATGAGTCTATTGGTGTCAAAAGTCGCAAAGTCTTCTATGGAGCATTAAGTCACAATCCCAGTTATCGCACATCCGTATTACCCAAAGATACACCATATTTCTTCAAAACTTTTCTGGGCGGTGTTCCCGCAGAAGTCTTTGAGGTTTTGGGAATTGGTATCGGCTATGGTGCAGACGCCATAAAAGACGCCAGAGACAGTCTGAAGCAGGACTTAGAAGCCCTCAGCTTAATCTTGTCAGATCGCCCCTATTTAGTCACAGACAGTCCCTGTTTAGCTGATTTTGCCGTCGCCGGGGTGAGTTTACTGCTGAAATTTCCCGATGGTCCTTATCTCGACTTACCTGACTCCCTTCCAGGGAAAGGCATTCCTGGTTTAGCCGATAGTAGCGTGTATCAAACCTTCTTCGACTGGCGCGATCGCCTCTATGCTGAGTATCGCACACCATTGACCACAACGGGAATCAGCGATTCGTCACCAACCTCGATTGAGATTGAATAGAGAAGTAGTCCGATAACAATTTACCTGCAATCCGTTTTAGCTTTCTTTCGCCGAAAGCCCCACGCCATACCTGTACCCAGGTTGGCGTTGGGATGGATAGGCGGATAGCCGGAGGTACGGAGGCTATCAAATAGGTGCTCTTAAACGAGCAATCAGGCTTCTAATTAACTCTGATTTGGTCATACCGCGCTTTACAGCTTCCTGCTCAAGCTGTCTAGATTCCTATTCTGTGATTATAATTTCTAAGCGAATGTTTTTCACTTTATTCTGGTTATATGTACGTAAATATAGGATACTGTTTTATAGGTCGATAAACGAGAGGGAACCTTAATGAGGACAGCTCACCAGTACCGATTACGTCCAACAAAACAACAAGTTATTCAGCTAGACAGATGGCTGTCTATGTTGTGCGCTCAGTACAACTATTTGTTGGCTGATAGGTTTAATTGGTATGAGCAGAATCGTTCTCCTGTTAACGCTTGTCCTCTTGTTTGTCATTTGCCAGAGTTGCGGGATAATCCTGACTATTACAGCCAGAAGAAAACGTTACCGCAACTTAAGAAAGCTCATCCTTGGTACGGCGAAATCTATTCGCAAGTTCTTCAGGATGTAGTTAAACGAGTCAAGATAACGTTTGACCATTTCTTGAAGGGTGATAGTAACGGCAAACGAAGTGGTAAACCTCGGTTCAAGGCTCGTAACCGCTATCGCACCTTCACTTATCCCCAGATGAAAGAAGGATGTTTACAGGGCAATCTGATTAACTTGCCGATGTTTGGCAAGGTCAAAGTTGTCTGGCATCGCCCGATACCTGATGGGTTTAAAATCAAAACTGCATCTGTTACCTTGAAAGCTGATGGCTACTATGTCACGCTCTCCTTAGAAGATAAAACTGTTCCAGAAATTAAGCCAGACTTCAACCCAGATAAAATTACTGGGATTGATATGGGTTTAAAAGAATTCTTGACAACTTCAGAGGGTGAAACCGTTGCTATTCCTCAACACTACCGCAAGTCCCAGAAGCGCCTACGGGTTATCCAGAAACGGGTATCACGCCGCAAAAAAGGGAGTAACGGCAGACTTAAAGCTATCAAGCAACTGGGAAAACAGCACAAAAAAGTTGCAGATAAACGCAAGGATTTCCACTTCAAGACAGCTAATTATCTGCTGTCAAAATACGATGTAGTTGCTCATGAAGAGTTAAGCGTTTCTGGTCTAGCTCGTACCCGATTGGCAAAATCTGTGTTGGATGCGGGGTGGTCAAACTTTCTGTCGATACTGACAAACAAAGCCGAAAATGCTGGGAAGTTGGTTGTGCCAGTAAGCGCCCGTAATACCTCACAAGATTGCTCCAATTGTGGTGAGAAAGTACCAAAAAAGCTGCATATTCGTTGGCATGACTGCCCTCATTGTGGATGCTCTCTTGACCGCGATCATAATGCAGCTATCAATATCAGAAATAGGGCTGAGGGGCATCCAGTCCTTAAAGCGCAACGCCTCCTAAGCAATAGCCGGATTGGTTGCGAAGCCTACACTGTACCTGTACTCAGGTCAGTGTAGGAGTATGTCACCCGTAGCTACCGTAAAATCTACTGGTTTTGCCTTTTGAGTTCTGTTAACCGCAACTTGGGATCATCATCCTCTATGCAGATTCCAGCCATTCACCACCTTGGTAAACTGCCAAGGTAGGGATACTCACCCTGCAATATCCCGACCCAATTTCTGTTGCCGACTCCATCGTTTTGAAGAATGACCCAACCGCAGGTTGACAAAAGCCAGTATAAATTACCCCTAAAGCAATGGTTTAAGGGAATTATTAGCGGACTACTCGGATTCATCCTGTTTCTGTCTTTGTCAGGGTTTCCCGCCGTGGCGCAAAATGAACCCTTCCAGATTCCCACTTTAGATCGCCCACCGCAGGAAGCGATTGAAAAAGAACCCCCGGTTTCCCCAGAACCCGGTACGCCCGGAATTATTAGCCAACAGGAAGTTACCACATTTGTGAACAATTTCTTTGAACAGGAGATGCCCAAGTCTCACGTTCCTGGTGCGGTAATTTCTGTGGTCAAAGATGGAACTCTTTTATTCACCAAAGGCTATGGTTATGCCAACATCGAGAAAAAAATTCCTGTTGTTGCCGATCGCACGCTGTTTCGGGTTGCTTCTTTGTCTAAACTCTTCACGGCTACCGCCACAATGCAATTGTACGAGAAGGGACAGATTGATTTAAATGGTGATGTTAGCCAATACCTGGAACGCTTTCAACTCGACAACCCCCACTCTGAACCAGTGACCTTTGCCCAGCTGATGATGCATACCGATGGTAGCACGAAGCGTCTGGTTGGACTCGCCGCCCGCACTGAACAAGAGATGACGCCCTTAGGGGATTACCTGGCTGATCATATGCCGCCGATTGTCTGGCAACCGGGAGAATTGTACAGCTATTCCAGCCATGCTACAGCTTTATTGGGTTATTTGGTGGAACAGATATCAAATCGCCCATTTTTGGAATATATTAACAACAATATTCTACAACCCCTAGATATGCAGCGCAGCAGCTTTGCTCAACCCCCGCCACCGGATTTAGCGGATGATTTGGCGGTTGGCTATCAGTATCAAAATGGCAACTACAACGCTGTTCCCTTCCTCTACCTTAATATTGCACCCGCCGCCTCCCTGAGTGCCACCGCCACAGATATGGCACATTTTATGATTGCTCACTTGCAACAGGGTCGTTATGAAAACGAGCGTATCTTAGAGGAGGATACGGCGAAACTCATGCACCAGACCCATTTTAAACCTCACCCAAAATTACCCGGAACTAGCTACGGGTTTCGGGAACGCTTGGTTAATAATATCCGCGCGATCGGGCATTTAGGCAGCTTACGGGGGTATTCGAGTTCGCTGACGTTAATCCCTGACCAAAATATTGGTATTTTCATTGCCTCTAATAGTTTTAGCGGAATTCATAGTAAATTCCTCAATCAATTTTTTGATCATTATTTTCCGGTTGACCAAGAGTCTACACCCATTCAATCCCTTGATACTTCCCAGGTAGAACTTGATCGGTTTATGGGGACTTATCGAGATATGGAATATCCCCGCCATACGTTTACAAAACTGGCAGGAACATTCAAACATATCAATATTAAAAAAACTGATGACAACCGATTGGAAATTCAGACTCCTAGTCTCTTCTTTTTGAATAAAATCAAACCCGTTCAGCTTGAACCTGTAGAGCCACTGTTATTTAAACGAGTGGATACGCCGACATTTACGGCGTTTGAGGAAAATGAGGAGGGACAGATTACTTTTGCCTACAATCCCCTGTTTCCCAAGATTGGCACTTATGAGCGGATATCCTGGTATGAAGGGATTTGGGTGCATTTTGGACTTGTCGGGTTTTGTGTTTTGGTGTTCCTATCCGCTATTAGTAGGGGAATCGTACAACCCTTAATTCAATGGTGGCGGGGAAAGTTTAGTCAAGATAAACAGCAACATAACTCAGCGTGGCGATTAGCGGGAGCGATCGCGACTTTAAATTTAGTCTTCCTGATTGGCTTACCCCTGTCACTCTGGCTGATCGGCGTCTGGAAGTTAGCCTACGGCGTTCCCCCTGTCGCGATCGCACTCTTGTGTCTTCCTGTCTTAACCGCTTTGGCTACCCTGGGATTGCTGGCTTTTACCGTGTTAGCTTGGAAAAATCAGTACTGGTCTTTTGGGGCGCGATCGCATTATTCTGTGATCACATTAGCCGCCTTAGTTTTCATCGGCGTTTTGGCGTACTGGAATTTACTCGGATTTCAGTTCTAATCTGGAATTCCTAACTCTCTGTCCCATTAACATCCTTAGCCTGACCCCTGCAAGTCTATTGTTCTGACGTTTTATTAGGAAATGTAAAAAAATATCACAAAAAGGGGTATTTTCCGTAAAAGCTACCGTGAAATCTAGAGTAACTAGTGAAGGTGATTTCGTATCGGCTAACCGCTTCGATATAATCTGAATTTACTCAAACTGGAGACAGGGTTATGGCTGAGCCAAACATGTTAAAGCTTGCTAAGCAAGGTAATCCTAAAGCAATTGCGGCAATGATTAACCGCTCACTGCGAGCCAAGCATATCATCGCCAAGGTTAATCGCCAGGATGATGGTTTGCAAGTCTTGGTGGAATCAGCGCAAATTCCCAATCAAAAAGCGACAGTTTCTTTTATTCGTCAGGGTTTAACCAAGCTAGGTATTGAGACGATTAAAACGGTGCAAGTTTATGGGCGTCAGAAAGGACAAGAATCTTTTGCTTGGAATCAAAGCTTTGAGATAGAATCCTCATCCTCTCAAGCCGCAGATGTTCAAGACTCAGATCCCGATTTAAATCTGCACCAAACTCCCGCAGACGTTGCTGCTGAAAATGATACATCTTCCAGTTTCCAATCCCCTGGTTTAGAACCACCACCAGGTTCAAATTTTGCCAAAGTTCCTAGTCACGCTGTTGGAGGGTATACATCCTCACACAATCGACAAACAAGCGCCCATACTCCACACCATAGCAATCAATCCAGCCATTCCAGACCTCGCCAACCCATGAAACCCTTGAGTGTGGGTAATGTGGTTAGTGCGAGTCTGCGGTTGTATCGCGATCGGTTCAAACTATATTTTGGTCTGGCATTTCAGGCATTTTTATGGGGAATAGTACCGATTTACGGATGGGCAAAATTTTATCAAATTCAGGGTATTATTTCACGTCATGCCGTTAGTGAGTTTGCTGAGCAACCGGAAACAATCGATAGTATTCGTACTCAGCTAAATCCGA
Organism: Coleofasciculus sp. G1-WW12-02; assembly: GCF_040219735.1. NCBI lineage: Bacteria > Bacillati > Cyanobacteriota > Cyanophyceae > Coleofasciculales > Coleofasciculaceae > Coleofasciculus > Coleofasciculus sp. G1-WW12-02. The sequence goes on from NZ_JAVJRX010000119.1 coordinate 55,496, forward strand.
AAATGTGGGACTTTTGGATTGCTCAGATCTTAATTGGGCTGATTTCTTTTGGCGTCAATTTTGCGCTGTCTATCTTGTCAGTAATTATTGTTAGTATACCAACAATGATTGTTTCGACGGTTTTTCCAGATAATGTAACGTTAGTTGCTATCTTAAATATTCTAGGATTGGTGATTAATGTAGTAAGTCTATTTATTTTCATCTGGGTCTACTCTCACTTCTGTATTGCTGAGTTACCGCTAGCCGTAGAACCGGGTATGAGTTCAACGAGTTGCCTTGACCGCAGCTGGCAATTGACAAAGGGGTTAGTCATCCAAATTACGGGGGTAATTACCGTCGCTTTTCTGATCACAATTCCGCTAGGAGTGCTCGCTTTCATTCCTATAGTGCTGATAATTCCAAGTTTATTTATGGCGCCCTCGCCAGAGGCATTAATTTCTAGCCTAGGGGTGTTAATTCCATTAACATTCATTATGATTATCTTGGCTGGTCTGTTAGTCATGCCATTTTGGCAAATCATTAAAGCCGTCATTTACTATGATCTCCGCAATCGCCGGGAAGGAATGGGTTTACAGTTACGCCATTGACAAAGCCAAGCGCAATAATTCAACCCCTGAATCGAGGCAGAATGCCCTATAACCAACAATAGAGCGATAAGATAGGCTTGGCTTCGTTCAAACCCTAGCAGTGATGGATGTAGATAAACGCTTAGGTTCAGTCATTGAAGGTTCTCTCTCCGGCGGATTGGAAGTGCGATTAAATGCGGATGTCTCCGTGGAAGATATGCGCGTGGGCAAATTTCTGGTTGTTAAAGGGGTGCGATCGCGCTTTTTCTGTATGCTGACGGATGTGGCTCTAGGAACCTCCAGTCAGCGGATTTGGGCGAATCCCCCCCATCCCGATGATGAATTTTTGCGTGAGGTTCTCGCCGGAAGTGGCACCTTTGGGACGATCAATCTAACCCCGATGCTGATGTTGACGCCAAACACGGGAAAACGCGAGACACCTAACCTTAATCTGAATGGCAAAAGTCCTTTAGCGTCGTTTCAACCTCAAAGTAGTGATAACGACGACGAATTACTTCCGGTGAAAACGATTCCCAGTCACTTCTCCCAAGTCTATGACGCTAGTGAACGAGATTTCCGCAAGGTGTTTGGCTGGGAAGATGACCCCCATCGGCGTAATTTTTCTGTCGGTCAACCCCTTGACATGGAAGTGCCAATATGCTTAGACCTAGATCGGTTTGTGGAACGCAGTAATGGTATATTTGGCAAATCGGGAACCGGGAAATCCTTTCTAACTCGCTTATTATTATCCGGGATTATTCGCAAGCAAGCGGCGGTTAATTTAATCTTCGATATGCACTCCGAATATGGATGGGAAGCCGTATCGGAGGGAAAACAATTTAGTACCGTCAAAGGATTACGCCAACTCTTTCCCAATCAAGTCCAAGTTTACACCCTTGACCCGGAATCCACCCAACGCCGAGGGATTCGAGACGCCCAGGAAATGTATCTCAGTTTCGATCAAATTGAAGTCGAAGATATTATGCTGGTGCGAGGGGAGTTAAACCTGTCTGAGGCGAGTCTAGAAAATGCGATTATTCTCCGCAATGAGTTTGGCAAAACCTGGATTACTCAACTCCTGAATATGACGAATGAGGATATCCAGATATTTTGCGATGAGAAGCGGGGAAATAAGTCTTCAATTATGGCATTACAGCGCAAGTTACTGCGTCTAGAGGAGTTAAAGTACATACGAAGTGCTTGTCCTAACAATTATATTGACCAGATTCTGCAATCCTTGGATGCGGGGAAGCATGTGGTGGTGGAATTTGGTTCTCAATCGAATATGCTCTCCTATATGTTAGCCACGAATGTGATGACACGCCGCATTCATGGTAAATATGTGCGTAAGGCGGAGAAATTTCTGCAAAGCAAAAATCCATGCGATCGCCCGCGCCCATTAGTGATTACGATTGAAGAGGCGCACCGTTTCCTGGATTCAGCGACAGTACGTCAAACCATCTTTGGCATTATCGCCCGGGAGATGCGGAAATATTTCGTTACATTACTAATTGTCGATCAGCGTCCATCAGGGATTGATAATGAAGTCATGTCTCAGGTTGGCACCCGAATTACCTGTTTATTGAATGATGATAAGGATATTGAGGCTATCTTTACCGGAGTTTCAGGAGGTCAAAGTTTGCGATCAGTTTTAGCTAAGTTGGATTCTAAACAACAGGCATTAATTTTAGGACATGCCGTACCCATGCCAGTTGTTGTGCGAACTCGTCCTTATGATCAAGCATTCTACGCAGAAATTGGCGAACCCTCTTGGGATGAAATGTCCGATGAGGAGGTATTTGCTGCAGCTGATGCAGCTAAAGCAGATTTAGGCTTTTAAACCAGGTTCGTCGTTGTGCTGTCTTCGCCCTCATCGTTAAAACACTCATGAGTTATTTTGCTACCTACCTAAACAAAATCTGTACCTCCCAATCCATTCAATCCATTTATTTCAGTAACCCATTTAAGGAAGATTGCTCGAATATTCGCGGTGGAATTCTTCGTAAATTATCCTTAATATTTTTTCTCGGTCTTCCATGTCTTCAAAGTGAGACGCTAATTTTAAGATTTCCTTAATAGTAATTGATTGAACCTTCATGTTAATTAAGTAACTTTTAATATCTTTCGAGATATCATCGATAATCAAAATCACATTGCCATCGCTCAAGCGTTCCCGGTCAAAATTACCCTTAAGTTCTGCATAAATATCATCCGCTACAGCTTTACTATAAACCTTTAGTTTTTTAATTTGATAAACCACCCCAAAGTTAGTCGATATATCAACTCCGCTATCATTTGCCGATGTGCGTGTATCTCTATAGAGTTTACAGGAAAATTTTTCAAGATGCACCTTGATAACAGCAAAGCTGAATATCTCAAAATTGGTTGAATTTTGACGAATATTCTCTTCTATGAAATTAAGAAATTGATTATTGTGCAATGATAGTTCAGAGCGAATTTCCCGATTGCTTAAGAGAGGAATTTCACCTAATTTACCGCTAATATGTTGCTGAATTCTTTCAGGAATCCATTGATCCAGCAATTGAGCATTATTTACATAGGGTGACGTAAATTCATATTCACCGCTATTAATCGCTCTTAACACTCCGTATTTAGGTAGATTCCTAGACGGATAGGCATCATAGTATTTACCCCCTATATGTAAATCATGTTGCAAATAATCAATCATAGCGTTAACGGTTTTTTGATAAGCTGCTTTAATCTCAGAGTTTAAAAAAATAGTTTTTTTATTAGATAGGTATTCCTTAACCAAGGCGAGAGTAATTACAGGAAAAATAACTTTAGTTTGTGAGCGACTTAACATCATGTTGATGTTGTTTTTGCAAAAATTTTCGTCATTCATGAGATTATCTTAATCTTAATATGAATGGCACAGACTTAAGCCCTGAACCAAAGCTTATACCTTTTAAAACTCACATTTTGCACCAGTCTCATCAACCGCTTTGGGTTAAAACCCAAGGCTAAAAGCGAAAGTCGTCTAAAGAGGACTGCATCTCTAGTTTTAGTCCATTTTAATGGACTTGAGCTTTTAGCCAAGAACTTGAGTTCTTAGCGGGTGTCAGGGCTGATGAGGCTTACTCTAATTTTTATTAAAAATCTACATCTTCATAAAGCGCTACCAACGTTCCGGTAAAATCAATACTTTCGAGTATAAATTCTTTCTGTATAGGAGTATAAAACTGTAACAACCACTGCCCTTTATCATTGCGGCGGAAGCAATCAACTCGTTGCCGTTTAGTATTAATTAATACATATTCACGTAGACTTGCCAGTTCCTGGTAGTCGGCAAATTTATCCCCTCGGTCAAACGCTTCAGTAGAATCCGATAAAACTTCGACAATTAGAGTCGGAAATCGCTTATAAGTCGAGGTTTCTTGATCCCGTGGGTCACAAGTGACTATAACATCAGGATAATAGAATCGATTTAATGATTCTATGCGGGCTTTCATATCGGAAATATAGACTCGGCACCCCGAACCTCGGACATGACTACGGAGTAGCGTGGCAAGGTTAAGGGCAATCGTAACATGAGGGTCACTGGCTCCAGCCATAGCATAGATTTGCCCATCAATATATTCGTGTTTGATCGGACTCTGTTCCTCCAGTGTGAGATACTGATCAGGTGTAAGATAGGGATGTTCAGGAGCAGCAACCATCGTAATTTTTTTATAAAATGTTTTCCATAGTATAGCAAATGTAGGGGCACCATCCTTGCGCCTACACATAAGTAGAGACATTGCCTTTAACGTCTCTACACAAGGCACTAACCCCCACTAATTTTGGCTTTATAGCCCAACTGGGTTAAGATTTCCAGTAGTTTCTGAGCATGATCTCCTTGGATTTCCAAGGTATCATCTTTAACCGTACCACCACTACCGCATTTGGTTTTAAGCTGTTTGAGAAGTTGAGTTAAGGTATCCGGTTTACATTGAAAACCACTAATTACCGTAACGGTTTTCCCCTTGCGCCCCTTACGAGAGGCTTGAATACGCAAGTTTTGCTGATTGGGTGGAAGTTCTTGGACTCCGCGTTCCGTAGCCACCGGATTACCACCAAATTCTTGGTAAGCTACGCGCTTTTGGGAGGAGTTAGAGGATTGACGTTTAGACATAGCTGTTAAATCGTTTTGTTCAATTATCAGTGAGGAGGGCGGATTTTAAGGAAAGACGTGCCATGTTAGTTTCTCATTTCTACAATAACATTCCAGCAATACAAGCGGTCATAAAACAAGCGAGTGTTCCGCCAATTAATGCTCGCACGCCTAACCGTGCTAAATCAGCTTGCCGATTCGGTGCGATTCCGCCAATTCCACCCAGCTGAATTCCAATTGAACCAATATTGGAAAAGCCACACAAGGCGTAAGTAGCAATAATAATTGACCGTTCTGATAACTGAGATTGTTCAATCAATGCTTTAAGATCCAGATAAGCAATAAATTCACTTAAAATCGTCTTTTTTCCTAATAAAACTGCCACCTGACTACAGTCTGACCAAGGAACACCCATTAACCACGCCACGGGAGCCAAAATAACCGCTAAAATTGATTCTAGCGTGAGCTGGGGTAGTCCAACTAATCCACCCAACCACCCCAGAATGCCGTTCACCATGGCTAACAGTCCCAAGAATGCAATCAACATCGCCGCTACATTGGCTGCCAATTTCAACCCATCCAGCGCCCCCGTCGCCGCCGCATCAATCCCATTAACCGTAGACGAGAAAAAGATAATCGTAGGTAGGACTTTGAACGCAATAAAACGTTCCTCTAAATTTTCCCCCAAGACAAACTTTGCCCCAGCATCAGAGAAATCCAGGAACTGAGTCACTAACTGCCCTAAAAACTCAAAGATAACCACCCCTGGTGCTGTCCTGAGAATTAACACTGCCAGAATTAACTGCAAGGCAATTCCCCATAATACAGGTTGCCAGCGAATCGCCCGCCGATTGATTGATAAAACGTAGCCTAAGCCGATGAATACCAGCAGCCCCAAGGCAGAAATTAAGCGTTCCATGGTATTTCTATGACCCAAACATACAGAGATCCCCCAAAGTCGTCTATACTTAAGGTTTACTCATTGGACTTGACAGATTTAATCGTAAGTCATTTCGTGGCGATCGCAGAAAAAAAGTCACCCCTGCACGCAGTATGAAGTATTAAGAGAAAAAATGGGATAAAACCCTGAAACAAGTCTATAAATCGTGAATTAAATAGGAAGATAGAAAAACCTTTGGCTTCAGGAGCGCTTCTCCATGAGCATTGCTACTGCCTTTAAACTGAATCATAGCAACCGTTTAGCCATCGATCGCTACCCTCTAACCGCGACACCTGATATCTCGGTGAACGAGGCTTTGGCGCGGATGAGTCAGACTCACAGCAGTTGTCTACTCGTATTAGGGAATCATCAACCGAATAGTCCAGTTGTGGGTATTTTTACTGAACGAGATACGGTGCGACTGATTGCTTCTGGTGAAGACTTGCGTACCATGTCTGTGGCGTCTATGATGACCACTTCAGTGATTACGATCACAGAAACTGAAGCTCAAGATATTGTCACCGTGATTAATCGGCTGCGTCAGTATAGAATTCGCCATCTTCCGGTGGTGGGAGAGAGGGGAAACTTAGTTGGTTTAATCACACCGCAAACGATTCGGGATGTTCTCCAACCCGTTGATTTACTCAACTACAAAAAAGTCTCTGAGGTGATGTCCACGCCTGTGATTCACGCCCTAGGGACAGCTTCTATCCTGGAACTAGCACAACTGATGACCTCACAGCGAGTCAGTTGTGTGGTGATTGTCGAGGAGGCTGAATTCCCTTTTTCAACGCAAAATTCAGACGTATCACGTAAAGTCTCTACACTCAAAACGTCGGTGGGGGCGGGTTTAGTCAAATCAGGGCGGGAAACAAACGATAATCGTGAAAAGAGCCCCTACATTCGGAAAAACTTGCTCCGTCCAATAGGTATTGTTACCGAACGAGATATTGTTCAGTTTAGCAATTTGGGATTAGATCTCGCCCACACTCCCGCCGCCGCCGTGATGAGTACCCCCCTATTACCGATTCGACCGACTGATTCTATTTGGACGGCGCATCAACGTATGCAGCAGCATCGAGTGCGAAGGTTGGTGGTGTCAGGTGAAGCGGGAGAATTAGTGGGTTTGATTACTCAGACGCAGGTGCTAAACGCGATTAACCCAATGGATATCTATCAAACTGTGGAAACATTGGAGCATTTGTTAGATCAGCAAACCTACCAATTACGCCAGTTAAATCAGCAACTGCAACAGGAAATTAGTAAGCGTGAATTACTACAAAAGAAATTATCCACGTCTGAGACAAAAATCCGGGCTGTGTTTGAGGCGATGACGGATGTCGTTTTAGTTATTAATACTTACGATAATCAAATTCAAGATGTCGAAGTCATGCCAACGGCTTCGAGTTGTCTATGTGAAATGACGGATTTTATAGATCAGATCCAGCGATTGTTGGAAGATCCCAGCCAAACCAATCCGGTTTGGGTGGAAACGATTCAGCAGGCGATCAAAACCAAGCAAACCCTTACCCTAGATTACTCTCTTGAGCTACAGGGGCGAGAGGTTTGGTTTAGTGCGAGTATTTCCCCGATCGCAGAAAACTCCGTCGTCTGGGTGGCGCGGGATATTAGCGAGCGCCAGCAAATGGAAGAAGCCCTGCGCGGAAACCAGAGGTTGCTGCGTGCAATTACTCAGGCAAATCCCAGTATCTTGTATATTTATGACCGCATCAGTAAGCAAATTCTTTATTTCAATCGCAAAATCCAGAACCTGCTTGGCTATACACCAGAAGAAGTGATTCAGATGGAGGATGATATTCTGGTTACGCTGATTCACCCGGATGATTTACCGGGAATTCTCCACCATTTTCAGCAACTAGAAACCGCCCAACTGGATCAGGTGTTTGATTTAGAATATCGGATTAAACACAAAACAGGGGAATGGCGTTGGCTTTCTAGTCGTGAGACAGTCTTTACGTGGAACCAGGAGGGGAAGCCGGAGCAAATTTTAGGGACAGCCACCGATATTAGCGATCGCAAACAAGCCGAAGCCGCACTCCGGGAAAGCGAGGAACGTTGGCAATTAGCCCTTCAGGGGAATCAAGATGGAATTTGGGATTGGAATATCTCCACCGGTCAAGCCTTGATTTCTGATCGCTACCGCAAAATCTTAGAATACGATGACGATCAATTTGAACTCGATTTTCCTGAATGGCAAAGTCGTTTGCATCCCGAGGATCTTGACTTCGTTAATCATAGTCTCCAAGATTACCTGGAGCAAAAAATACCCCATTACGCGATCGAATATCGTCTGCGCTGTCAGGATGGAACCTATAAGTGGCTACAGTCTCGCGCTCAAGCTTTATGGGATGACGCGGGATATCCGGTGCGAATGGTGGGTTCAACCCAGGATATCAGCGAACGCAAACAAGCTGAAGCCCAACTCCGGTATCAGAAAGAACTTCTACAAACTATTTTTGACCATATTCCGGTGATGATTTGTTTTTATGATGCCACAAGTCAAATTCAATTAGTTAACCGAGAGGTGGAACGGGTGTTAGGCTGGTCTAAAGCCGAACTTGATCAGATTGATTTGTTAACCGAATGTTATCCCAATCCAAAGGATCGCCAAAGCGTCTGGGATTTTATGTTAAATGCTTCGGGAAAATGGCAAGATTTCAGCGTCCGGATTAAAAATGGTCAAACGATAGAAACCTCTTGGGCAAATATTCGCCTCAGTGATGGAACCAGTATTGGCATTGGACAGGATATCACAGATCGCAAACGCGCCGAAACTGAACTGAGAAGGAGTGAGGAACGCTGGCAATTAGCGCTCTCAGGTAATAATGATGGGATTTGGGATCATAACTTGATTACCCAGGAGCATTTTTTATCACCCCGTTGTCTGGAAATAGTGGGGTATGACTATGAGGAAATCGATAATTTTGACAAGTGGATGAGTTATATTCATCCTGAGCATGTTCCTTTAGTCAAGGAAACCTTTCAAAGGCATCTCAACCGGGAAACCGCTGATTATTCCCTAGAGTATCAGATGCGCTGTAAAGATGGCAGTTATAAATGGTTATTAGCGCGGGGACAAGCCCATTGGGACGAGTTAGGAAACCCAGTCCGCGCTGTTGGTTCAATTACGGATATCACTGAGCGCAAACAAGCGGAAGAAGGAGAACGGGAAAAAGCACGGGAGTTACAACTCACCCTCAACGAATTAAAACGCACCCAAACCCAATTGATTCAAGCCGAAAAAATGTCCTCGTTGGGACAAATGGTGGCGGGAATTGCCCACGAAATTAATAATCCTACCAGTTTTATCTATGGGAATATCGAGCCAGCGACGGAATATGCTCAAACCCTCCTCCACGTAATCCAGCTCTATCGACAGCAGTACCCGGAATCGGTGAGCGCGATCGGGAAGCAACTCGATAGTATCGACATCGATTTTATCAGCTACGATTTTCCCAAACTGCTGGCATCCATGCAAGAGGGGGCGAAGCGCATCACTAAGATAGTGAAATCCTTACGCAATTTTTCGCGTCTGGATGAAGCGGAGTATAAGCCGGTTGATATTCATGAAGGGATTGATAATACCCTACTGTTATTACAGCACCGACTCAAACAAAAATCCTCCCGCCCTCAGATTCATCTGATTAAAGAGTATCATCAACTCCCCCAGGTTAAATGTTATCCGGGTCAGCTTAATCAGGTGTTTATGAATATCCTCAGTAATGCCATTGATGCCCTAGAGGAGAAACTGGAACTTGACCTAAACTTTGAACCTAAAATTTGGGTTCGCACGGCTATAATTCCCCGTGTTCCTGGGTCTGAGGATAGTGAGATTCAGGGAGGTTCAAAGGTAGTGATTTACATCGGGAACAATGGTGAGGAAATCCCTGGCGAGGTTTCCCAACACATATTTGATCCATTCTTTACCACAAAACCTGTAGGCAAGGGAACAGGTTTAGGGTTATCCATCAGTTATCAGATCGTCGTGGAACGCCATGGGGGTGAGTTACGATGTGATTCGATTCCAGGTCAAGGTACCGAGTTCGCGATCGAATTACCCAGTGAGTGATAATGCTGTCGCGCATTTAAATAGTTCAGGCTGACGGGAGAACTCCGGAGACGGGGCGAGGTTTGGATGGATCAAAGTCCCCCTTTTTAAGGGGGATTTAGGGGGATCTCAACCCAATAGAGAAATCCCTAAACTTATTCAAGAAAAGAGCAACTTGAATAGAGATCCCCCCTCGCCCCCCTTTTGAAGGGGGGAACAAGTTTATCTATCCGACGCGCTAAACGTGCTTCCGACTCGATATCCTGATACTCTGAATTCTAGGGACGAATTAACCATTGCCGATCGCAGGACAACAAGAGATGACCAGCAAACCCAAAATTATCGTTTTGGATGATGACCCGACCGGTTCCCAAACCGTTCACAGTTGCTTGCTGCTGACGCGCTGGGATGTGCAAACGCTGCGCTTAGGACTAGCTGACGCTTCGCCGATTTTCTTTGTCCTGACCAATACTCGGGCGTTGACGCCAGAGGAAGCCGCAACAGTAACCTGTGATGTTTGCCATAATCTGAAAATTGCCATAGAAACCGAAAAAATCGACGATTTTCTCGTCGTCAGTCGCTCTGACTCCACCCTACGGGGACATTATCCCGTAGAAACCGATGTGATTGCCCAACAAGTGGGACCCTTTGATGCTCATTTCTTAGTCCCGGCGTTCTTTGAAGGTGGACGAGTAACCCGCGACAGTGTCCATTACCTGATGGTGAATGGCGCTCCCACACCCGTTCATGAAACCGAATTTGCCCGTGATTCGGTATTCGGTTATCACCACAGCTATTTACCCGATTATGTCGAAGAAAAGACCAAAGGAAGGATTAAAGCCGAAGACGTTGAGCGATTTGTCCTCTGGGATATTCGCCAAGGGAGTTTAGAACGCCTCCTCAACCTGAGTGGGAACCAATGTGGTGTCGTTGATGGGGAAACTCAAGGGGATTTAGATAAATTTGCGGCTGATGTCCTTACCGCCGCCGCTCAAGGAAAACGATTCCTATTTCGCTCGGCTGCCAGTATTTTAACCTCTCTGGCGAATCTGGGCGCTCAACCGGTTCCGCCAGAGAATATGGCACAGTATGTGAGAGAGGGAAAACCCGGAGTTGTACTGGTGGGTTCTCATGTTAAAAAGACCACCCAACAGCTTGAACAACTGCTCAAAGTCTCCGATATTGTCGGGGTTGAGGTGGATGTTACTGATTTACTCGAAGAGTCACAAACCCAACGGGATGCACTTTTAGCCAAAGTTCTCGCTACCGTTGATGAGATTCACAACTCTAATAAAACACCAGTAATTTATACCAGTCGTGAGGAATTGGTCTTTAAAGACGTGGAAACTCGGCTCAAGTTTGGCGCAGCAGTTTCGGCGTTATTGATGGATATTGTCCGGGGCTTACCCGGAGATATTGGCTTTTTAATTAGTAAGGGCGGAATTACCTCGAATGATGTCTTAAGTACAGGATTAGAGTTGAGAGCAGCCCGGTTACTGGGTCAAATTATTCCTGGCTGTTCAGTGGTGCGAACCCCATCGGATCATCCCCAGTTTTCGGATTTACCTGTTGTACTGTTTCCGGGTAATGTCGGAGATGCGGATGGGTTAGTTACCGTTTATCAGCGCTTTTGCCAAGACAAAAAATAATAATATACTAGACGTTGCCTGCAACGTCTGGTACAAAATTAAATAGGCAATAATAGTATGTTCTGCTATAGCGGACGTCTATCATCCCTGTAGTTATTTAGGCAAAACCATTACCCTTCTCCCCGATATCTAATCCCATTTATTGGTAACATTGACTTAATATTCACCCCTGCCAACCTCCCCTGACTAAGGGAAGATGTCGTAAGCGGTGGGGTAGATAAAGTGCAATTTTATACAGAATTGGGATAAATCCCTTTCTTTTAGCAGAGGGCGTTATAGTCTCCGGTTCGAGTAAAATAGCGACGTAGATCACAGTGGGGAACAAATTAGAGTCACGCAGGATGGGGGGTTAAGTTACCTCTAAAGCGGATTAAATTCACCCAAAAGTAGGACATTACTCAATTAATCGTTCAGCCCAATACCTGAAGATTAACTATGTTCAATTTATCAGGAAAAAAAGGCTATGCAATCCTCTGATCGAAATATCCTTAACCAACACCAATCCTCGGCGTCGGCTAGAAAGCAAGAGTTATTTAAGAAACTCGAACGGATCAGAATAGTACCCGATCGCCTACTGGAGGAGTATGGGGCGGGAGAACGGGATTATCGGGGATTTAACCTCAGCAACTTAGAGTTAAACGGAGTAGATCTACAGAGAATCGACTTGAGTCAGGCAAATCTTGAAGGTATTATTTTAGAAAAAGCCAATTTGACTCGGGCAAACTTCAGTAGAGCTAACTTATGTCGGGCGAATTTACGCCGAGCAGATTTGATTTGGGCAAATTTACATTGTGCTAACCTACAAGGGGCAAACCTGAGAGGTGCGGATTTAAGTGGCGCAGATTTGAGTGGCGCAGATTTGACCGATGCGGATTTAGGGGGAGCAATACTACCCGACGGAACGATTGTTTTAACCAGTGAACAGTCAAGTCTGTTATGTAGTAGGCTGAAGAAATTGCCGCAAGGGAAACCACGTAGGATATATGTTGATATTTAATTCCCCCTGCACCTGGAGATCCCCCTGCTTCCCTATTCCTGGCAGCATTGTCAGCTTACTCTAATTCCCAGCGCGATCGCACACTTAACCATGGCATATCGATTAAAGGCACACGAATCTATATCTCAGGGAGTTCAGCGCATTGCTTACGAACAGATTGACAAAGCATTAGCCCAATTATTGGGTCAAACCGATGATAGCCAAGAGGAAGCGGTTCACGATGCTCGTAAGCGGTTGAAGCAGCTACGAGCCTTAGTGCGCTTAGTTCGCGATGAAATTGGTTCACAGACGTACCACCAAGAAAATAACTGTTTCCGAGATGCAGGGCGATTGTTATCGGATGTGCGGGATGCTCAGGTAGCGATTGAAACCTTAGATGATTTAACCGAACATTTTGCCAAAATTATCTCAGCCAATGGCTTTAAGGAAGTGCGTCAAGCATTAGAAGCCCGCAGTCAATCCATTAGTGAACGGGTTTTGGCAGAAAAAAATGCTCAAGACGATGCCATTCGGATGATTAAAGAGGCGCGGAAACGAGTTAAGCATTGGTCAATTAAAAGTAATGATTGGTCAACCATTGAGTCAAGTCTCCAGCGTGTCTATAAGCGAGGGGATAAAGGATTAAATTGTGCCGTTAAGCAGCCCAGCGTTGAGACTTTTCATGATTGGCGCAAGCGGGTGAAATATCTTTGGTATCACCTGCGAATTCTCAAATTAGTTTGGCCAGATTTTATGGATCAAATGGCATCCGAGACGAAAGAGTTAGCCGATTATCTAGGGGATGATCATGATCTGGCGATGTTGCGCCAACTGCTGAAACACGAACCCAAACTAGCTCGCGATCGCACTCAACTAGACGCCCTATTGGGTTTAATTGACCGCCGACGACTACAATTGCAGCAATCTGCCCAGTTTTTGGGACGACGCATTTATGCGGAAAAACCGGGAGTGTTTGTTGAGCGGATTGGCGTTTACTGGCAAGTTTGGCGATCGGAACTTGAGCAGCCAATTCCGGCTCAAAAGTAGGTTCATGCGTTGCGCTAGCTTCGCCCTAAACTCATCAGATTTCCATCACAAACCACGTAAATCGCATCATCAGCTACCGCCAACAAAGACGTAATCGGCGCGGGTGCTTCCCACTTCCATAACTCTTCACCCGTCGCCGAAAGCTCAAGCAGAAAGCAGGAAAACTCACAAAAGTCTTTGTACTTATCCCACTCATCCAGGGTTGGACTTTGGGCGATATAAACTTGTCCTGCGGTTCCCACAGAAATTGCCACCGGAGTTTTTGATATCGGGTATTCCCATAACATCTCCCCTGACTCCGTTACTGAAACAACCGCTTTTTTCCCATCCACTCCGGCTGTAGCAATTAGCGTTAATTCACTATCTGGAGACTCAAAAACTGTCAACGAATCCATAAAAATGCGGTATCCAGAAGGCAGAATCCAAGGGCAGACAGTACAATGTTCTTTATTAAGCATGAATAGCTGATTAATGCCGTAGCCAACAACAATTCTTTTTGCGTCAGCCCTCCTCATGGTTAAAATTTCCTCTGAAGGCGATAACTCATCCCATGACCCCCGCTTAGAGCCATCATCAACAGCATAAGCCATCACACCCTGAGTGCTGGTAAACACCCAATCCTCAACGACAACAGGTTGTATCCAGATTGCCTTTTTATCCGTTGGAGCCGACCAACAAAGCTCACCTGTTTGATAAAATACATTTAACTGATTATCCCAACCGTGGTATATTAAGTGGCTTTTTGTTACCGCCGGGATGGCATAAACAAAGCTATTGACGGGAATCGACAATTTTAGCTCTCCTGTATTAGGCGATCGCACCGTTAACTGCTTTCCACCATCACAGATGCCAACAATGTCCCCAGAAGGCGCAACCACCATTTTACCGATTGGATGTTCAAATCTTAGATGCCAAAGCATTTGCCCCTCAGCCGTAATCGCCACCATCTGATCAGAATCGGATACCAAAACCAGATTATTACTAACTACTAAACTCTTGACCTTACGAAAGGGCAGAGGTACTGAAAAAGCAATATTCATTATTCCTCTAGTAGTTTTACTATAAGTTGCAGATTGTTATAGATAACTCGTTCATCATCCGTCGCGATCGCCTTCATCAACTCACCCAACCCAGCACGAACTCGAAAAAATTTCACCGCCGCTTCTGGCATTTCCCCCTGGTATGCATCAGCAAAAGCCTGCTGTAACTGCTCAACTTCCTCTAAAGACACCCCATAATTAACCCCAAAATTAGCCAACTTTTGATAAAAATTGCCATAGTCCCGCGCTGGCGCACCAATCGGTTCTCCCCCCTCCCCCATTGAATAGTGCATTGTGGGTGTATCAATCGCCGTTAGTTGTTCACTTGGCTGATCCCAAAAGAAATTCCCTGGATGCGCGTCACCGTGAACAAAAGAAGCTTGTCCAGGGTGCGCGATCGCATCATTAACTACCTGCTCAATTTGCTCATGCGGCCAGGATTCATCTAAACTTAACAAATTGCCCTCACGAACGATTGTAGATAGTTTCCCTGCAATCTCCCTTACCGCATCAACATGTCGCTCCAAAAACATTTGAGGGACTTGTCCGCCACGCACCGAATGCAGTTCACTTAATGCCCGTGCATTACCCTTTACCGCTTGCTTTGTCCGTTCCATCTGTGTGCTACGATTCTCTCCAGTAGCAGTCCCTAGCCGTTGCAAGTAATCATCAATTGCCGCCCCAGGCGCAACCGAACTCACCAAAACGCCCAACTCTCCCGCCTTTGCCACACCCAAATTCTGCGGCGATTTAATCACTTCAAACTTTTCCTGCTCAAACCGCTTCAAGGCGGATAATTCCCGGGCAAATTCCTGGAGATTGGGAAAAAGCTTGACTGTCGCGATAGACTGACCTTGGTCATCGAACAGAAAAAATACAGGCGCACCTGAAACACCCGTCGCCCCTTCCTGTGTCAGTTCTTTAATATTTTTCAGGTTAACTTGATTTGGATTTTTGCCAACACGAGTAGCCGCAAACCGGGCTAACTCGTCCCGACTCTGACCAATTTGAGGTAGCTGACTGATTGACTGTCCGCCAGTCCTTACCTTGCGGACGCAAGTTTGTATAGCTGCGATTTCCTTTTCAACAGGGGGAAAGTGCAAGTTGAGTTAATTGATATGCCGGGATGGTCGGTAAAATCCGCCCCTACACCCCTTTGTAATACAAATATTTCCATTTCCGGTCTATCTGTCTTACACCGTCTCTGTGTAGGAATAACTGAGAGAACTCACAACCCTTGTATTGTCTATATTACGTTTATCGCTGCCTATAGCAATATGTTTTAATTTACCACACACTGTTTTGTCTTAGCACTAAAGCTGTAATACTACAAGCATCTAATTGTGCCGACAACTTTATGAGCAGCTAATATAAAAAATGAAATTATAGCACATCAATGCAATTACTAATAATTTTTTAAGAAAACTTTTTTCGCGAGTATTTACTTAAGTATATTTTTAGCTATTTTCACAATTACCTCTTCTGCCTAAAGGTGGAGAATATCCCCGCCCAGAAAAACGATTATCCATTTTTAACGGTTTTTCGCCATTTTTAGGCAAATCACCCTTTTTAGGGTTAAAACGCTATATATAATGCTTTTTGCTCTTAAATTCTCTATATATAGCGCATTTGCGCCTTCTTTACCTAAATTCCCAAGTCAAAATGAATCATTTTATATAAAGAAACCATAAAGTAATGCTTTGGTTTTTTTAAGCAATGATGAACTTTTTTTCAGTCGTTAGAAAAGGGTTGCACAAGTTTAAATGAATTAGTTAATATGCTATTCAGAACGAAAAAACCAGGGAAACTTGCATGTCAAACTCTGCTTTGCCTCAAGATAGTCCAATGCACACCGCTTCAAATGCGAGCAAAACACTTAAGAAAACAAAGCAAAAGATTTTAATTGGCACGCTTGCCGTATGCATTGGTGTAGTAGGTTTAGGAGGAGCTGGACTAGCTTATCGACAGACCACTCGCTATAAAGTCAGCGATGCAATTCAGGTTAATCTCAAGGAATTATCGAATACTAAATATCCAGCCAACACATCAAGTTTAAGTAAGCAATTCCGACGCTATAACGACCGGACATTAACCGTTGTCAAACGAGATGATACCCATTTCGATTTTGTCCTAGAGCCGAATAACGACCACACGGCTAAAATCGTTATCAAAAATATTGACTTAAGCCTTTTAACTCCAAAAGCACCAGAATGGGTCAAAAACGATGAAGGGTTAGAAGTTATTGCCTTTACTGACCGCGAATGGAACCGCCAACAGATTAGTTTTCCGGCTGACTCCGAACATATTGAAATTAGTGGCGGCGATGGCTTTGAAAAAGAAAACCTCGCTCAAGTTGCTTTGGCAAATAATTGCATCAATGGTGGATTATGGGAAGTTATTCTAACCGCCAAAGAGGATGGCGATAAAGCCCTTTACTACCAAGGATGGTTCGACTTTCCCTTAGGATATTACAAACAAGTCTTTGAAAAAGTCAACAATATATCCTATTGGAAATACTGGCGACGCCTAGAACATTGGCAAGATCCCAGTGGCACCGTTGTCAAGACTGATTTGCTGCGAGATGTCATCAATGAGCAAGAGGTTCAAGCCGATTTCCCCCTTGATGAAAAAATAATTGCTTCCGGTGAGCAAATCCGTAAAGTCAGAACAGTTCTCGCGAATAATTTACAAACCTGGGGCGATTTTTATAGCGGTGAACATGAGATTCAGTTTGGCTCTTTTGTTCCCCCTGGATACTATAATACAGATAAACCCTGGGGAAATGAATACTGGCGCATTGGTCAATTTGACAAAGCCGTTCTTCGGAATATTGATCCGGTAGGTGTCGATGAAACATTACAGGAACTGGAGTTGACGTTCACGGATACGAAAACCGGGGAAGAAAATAAGTTGTTTATCAGTGGCGTCAATATCAAAGACCTGCCGCAGTTACCTGTAGACAACTATAATAAGGGGTTGTATATGCCTCTAGGGATTGGTATCCCTCCTTTTTATCAAGACTACGAAGAACTGAAAGCCAACCATCCGGATAAAAGTCCTTATTTCAGCGTATTACTGGATTCTAAGGGCGGGTGGATTGACCATCACAAACTCGCCTTAGATGGCGTTGTCATGCATCTTGATCAGGATAATCCCGAACTCTTGCATCTGTACTTCTTATCTTACGAAAGGATGACCCTAATTGCCCATTTCAAAATTGATGTGAAATCTCTCAATTAGTCACTTGTTGTTGTATAGCAACCACGGGTATCGGTTAAGACACATCAGTAGAGACGTTCCGGCGGAATGTCTCTGTTTGCTAACTGACTTACCCCAGATGTTTCTGCACCATGTCCAACAATTCTTGGGCTTGAGGTGGTTTCGCTAAAAACCCTGTTGCACCTACAATCTGAGCGCGAGTCCGGTCAATTGACGTATTTTTAGCCGTCAATATAATAATGGGTGTCTTTTTAAACACAGGAGTTTCTCGCAGAAACTTACAAATGCTATAGCCATCAGCATTGGGCAAAAGTAGGTCAAGTAAGATTAAGTCTGGCTTGTATTCAATAAGTTGGGAAAATCCTCGCATCGGTTCGGGAATACTCAACACTTGATACCCATTGGGGACTAAAATTTTTCTTAAGGTGAGCGTTAACACCGGACTGTCATCAATGCAAGCAATTAAAGGCGTTTTGTTTCTGAGTGGAGTCGGATTGACTTCCGGTGGTTTTCTGTCGGCGACTACCGGAGTATCTACAACGTTATCCTTAGTCCTTGGTAAGGATAAATCAGGAATTTCTTTAAATTTGAGCATCCCTTGCTTAACCCAATCCGTCAAAGACTGAGTGACATCAATTATGGATTTATTTAGCTCAATAGCAATATCCCACAAGGTTAATTTTCCGTTGAGATACTTGTCTTCAATCGGCAACTCAGAAGTGTCTGCTCCCTCTTGTAAAATAGGAGCTAGAGTTGGGCTAAGGTGACTTAAGCCAGCCGCTTGCCATTGTTGCTGCATTTGCATGGCTGTACCCAGAATCGTTTGTATTTCGTTGGTGGATAAGGCGACAACCTTGCAAAATGTCGATATCGCTGTTTGGGTAGGTTTCCAGTCGCTGTTTAAATCCGGGTAAGGACTAAGTTCAAATAAACATTCTTGAACTAAACTGCGAATGACTAACTTGGCTTGAATCAGGCTGAGTTGTTTTTTGCTCAAGCCGCGATCAATAAGCTGACATTCCCAATTATGATTGTCTGAAAACTGGGAGTAATCATCCCTCCAGTTCCAATTCGCTCGATGCTGCCTTATGGCTCTGTTCCAGCGCCTCACTGGATGCTGTTTACTCTTGGGATAAAGTAATTGACCCCGAACCAGGTAAAGCGTCCAAACTGTCTGAGCGTTTTGTAGAATTAGCTCGCCATTACCATGTTTACTAAAGTTGTTTAACTCTTGAATTAGACGGGTTAAATTCATTTTTAATAATTTTATAAATAAAAATTAATGTCAGGGTGCAAGCGGCTCCCCTACATCATCAACTAGATGTTCAGGTCACTTATGTTAATCTTTCTGTAGAAAATCAGCATCTGATTCGATGATGGAACCGATGTTCTATAAGGGTAGATGCTTGCCTTGAAATGTAAATGCCCTCTCGTTGACTCAACGGCGCGATCGCGATCAGAAAAAGGATGAATAATCTGAGGCACCTGTATCTGCTGCTTGAAAGGATTTCACCATCTGCACCATCTGAGTTGCAGCTAGATACTATGTCTGAATATAAACTAACCTACTTAGTTAAGATCTGTCTACTTGTCCCCCATCGGCACAGTTATGTTTGAGCAATTTACCCAGCACCGGATTTCTACCTCAGATGCCACGATTAATCTGGTGATGGGTGGCGAAGGATATCCTCTGTTACTACTTCATGGTTATCCTCAAACTTATGTAATGTGGCATCAGGTTGCGCCACTTCTGTCGCAACACTTCACAGTGATTTGTTCAGATTTGCGCGGCTATGGTGACAGCGATAAACCCACTTCTGATCCAGCCCACCTGACCTATTCTAAACGGGTAACAGCCCAAGACCAAGTAGAACTGATGGATATCCTGGGTTTTAAGCGCTTTTTTGCCGTCGGGCACGATCGCGGCGGACGGGTGTTGCATCGCCTCCTGCTTGACCATCCTGAGCGGGTTGAGAAGGCGGCGGTTTTAGATATTGTACCCACCCGAACTATTTTTCAAACGGTGGATAAAGAGTTAGCCACAGCTTACGAACATTGGTTTTTTCTGATCCAGCCGAATAATTTTCCGGAACGACTGATTGGTGCTGACCCAGAATTTTACCTGAAGACCAAGATACACCAATGGAGTGCGACACAGGCGGGGTTTACCGAGGCGGCGATGGCGGAATATATTCGCTGCTTTAGCCAACCTGCTGTGATTCACGCCACCTGTGAGGATTATCGCGCCGCCGCGTCCATTGATCTAGAGCACGATGAGGCAGATATTGACCAGAAGATTCAATGTCCTCTGTTGGTGCTATGGGGCGCAAAAGGTGTCATGCAACGCCGCTATGATGTCTTACAAACTTGGCGCGATCGCGCGATCGATGTTCGGGGTCAGGCGTTGGACTGTGGTCATTTTCTGCCAGAGGAAGCGCCGCAAGAGACAGCGAAGGCGTTGCTGGATTTTTTGGCGGAATGAGAAAGATGGGGTACGGGGGTACACAGGAAAATTTTTTCAATTAGCACTCACCAATCCCTAATCACCCATATTGGTGATTAGCCTATTGCCGAGAAGGGTGCAGATTGACTATCATGCTATTGGTGTATTACGTGTTTTACGCTATCTTACGGTTAAGTACGCTTTCAGGGTCATCGCAATGGCATAGAAAAGAAACCCTCTTTTTGAGAAAAACTCAAGCCAGAGGAGCTATCTTCTCTAGTCCGTTGCGAGTAAGTGCATCTACGACACCAAATTGAAGAGTTCCACCTTGACTACACCCATTGGGTGTACAACTTAACCTTTTTATTTAAGGTTTTTTTTGACAAAACAGTTATTGAATTATCTGTGCGAGGAGTTTATTTTGGCATTCATCCGACTCGCCGATTTGATCATAAATATGGACTATGTTGCTGCGGTGACGTTCAGCACCTACAACGGATTGGGTGAGGGAAACGAGATCCCGGTTGTTAACATTTGTTTAGCAATTCCAGAGGGTTCCCTAGATGGTCAAACTGCAGATGGTCAAACTTCATCATGTGCAAGGGATTGCCAGAATTGTCAGGGTATAGAAAAGCTGGAATATGAGAATGATTTAGCGATCGCGATTTGGAACTACTTTACCCAATCAAGTGAGGTGACGGTTCTGTTTGAGTAATGTCTAAGGGGTGGGTGAGGAGGGGAAGTGATGGGGAAATTCTCCCTCATCTCCCCTGCACTCCCCTGTCCAAGTTTATGAAGACTCGATAAAACCTCCAAGACTTTGTTGCTGATACTCGTGTAGTTGCCCTATGATAAGGAAAGTGTATTACAAGTTATACGACTGTCTTACAGATTCAACCAGATGTGGGAATGAAAGCCTAGGGTCTGCGATCGCTCACCTTTATTGCTTCCGTTCTCCTCAAGGTTGGACACCACCAGGGTAATCTATCGTTTTCGCTTCAAATCCCACTATTCCTGAATGTGGTGTTTTTTAGGTACTAGCGCTATGAGTTCATTCAAATCCGAAAACCAATTAAGTCAGATCAATCCCTCAACCCCTGATACTGTATCTTCTGAAGAAGTGCAGCAATTTGACCTAGAAAATCAATTAGCAGAACTTGCCGTTCCTTTAGCCCAAGCCTGGAAAGACAATCATCCAGAAGCGCAACCCGCATCAGAAGTAGATTTAGATGTTTGTACGTTGGCGGTAGCGATTGAAATGGCGATCGCCGGGGAAGCTGTTGGTGGTCCCATCGGCGCTTTAATTTCCTCTGGTGGGGGTGTAAAGGCGGCTAGTGTGGCTTGTAGACGAGTGCTTTAGGCGTCGTATCTCATTGGTCAATTGACAATTGTTAATTGTCAATTGTCAATTGTCATTTTTCATTCGTGAATTAGGATTCAAGCAAAAAGTGTGGGGTTTATTTTTGCACACCCCCTGAGGATAAACATCTGCCGTGTTTTTTACACCAAAGTCACTCGGATATCCTTTTTTTTAGGTCTAGTTTTCTAATGATGTAAGGCTGATATAGCATTTCCCGTGTTGATGAGTGGGAGAGAGGAAGACAGGGGAAAGTTGAGCCGTTGTATTTAGAGCCAGCCTACAGAGTTTCGTCTGTCAATGTGGCAACGGATTTGGTCACAAATATAACCAATGAAGTATAAGGCTGTTTTGAGTTTTGAGTAGGGGTGCGTTTCAACATTATCGTTTTTTGACCCTGATGTTACTCAACCTATTCTGAGCCAATACCATAATTCTTTGACGTAGCTTGCTTCTCGAAGAGCGAGTATGACAATCAACAATCAAAAATCCAAAAAGACTCTCATTTCAAGGACATCATTTCATGGCTACTCAGTTTGATCCACTTAACACTTATAACTCTCAATCCCATGAACTCACCGAAGACGCTTTGAATAGAGGGTATCAAAAAAGTGCAACGAATTATCCCCACAGTCAACTCCCTTTAGAACCCGTTCCACCTCCAGGAATGACGCCTCCAGAAGGGGCTAAACAGCCTTTCGTGTGGCGTACTCTTTCCGGAGGCTACAATCAGTTGTCATCCCAACCCAGTACTCCCCTGCGGACTCAGTTATTACAAACCATTTTACCGGCGGTACTGGTTCCCCTGGCATTAGCCGGATTGGTGACATCTGGAATTATTTCTAGGCGCAGCCAACAACAAACTGAGCAGTTATTACAAAATGAAGCATTGTTAACCAGTGATCTTGTCAATGAGTTGTTAGCCGAAGCCGAAAAAATACCGGCGATTGTGGCAAATAACCCGTTAGTTATTAACGCGGCTAAAAATACGGCGACAGTGGCTCAAGAAGAAGGACTGCCGACAATTCCGATTGAACAGCTTGAACAAACCTTTGCCACGAATAAAATTGTCCAACTCAATCCATCGCTGAATAGTTATCTTCAGAAAACGGCAGAAATTGGCGAATTTGCTGAGTTATTTTTCACCGATAAGCACGGGTTTAATGTAGCATACAGTCAGCCACTTTCGGACTTTGTGCAACGGGATGAACAATGGTGGCAACAGACTAAAACGGGTGAGGGTCGGTTGCTCGAACCGACGTTTGATCAATCGGCAAATACCTTTGGGATTGAACTGAGTCAAGCGATTACTGATCCCAACTCTGGGGAATTTTTGGGTGTGGTCAAAGGCGTCTTACCCGCTACAGTGTTCGCGACGGTGCTGAATAATTTGCTCTCAGAACTACACCGGGTTGATTCTCAAATCGTACAGCTTTTAGCCCTAACAAACGAGGGTAATGTCACCGTCATTCATAACGTGGGGATTAAGGATGAACAAGGTCAGCAGACAGTCGTAGGCGGTGATGCGATCGCGCAAGGTGTCAAAATGTTGCTCGATAGCGCACAGTCTCAGAACTCTGAGGCGGAATCGGTGGTGAGCAATTTACCATTTAAGGAGCTAACTATCGAGTCCGTCCCCTCTCAGGTTGGCGATTCCTTAAAACGTGCCACTTTTACCTACGCGGATCGCCGTTATCTTCTCGTCCCCGTTCCCAAAACCAACTGGGTAGTTGCAGTTTCCATGGAACTAAGTGATCTCCGCAAAACTGGGTCTCAAGCCACGTTGACCTTTTCCTTAGCGTTTCTGCTCTTAGGCGGTGCGATCGCGGCAACCCTGTTGTTTTTAGCCCGTCGCTTGGCAATGCCCTTAAAACAATTGGTTGGCGCGGCTGAACAGATCATCGGTGGGGATCTCAATGTGCAGGCTGAATCCGTGGGTCCGACAGAAACCCGCCTCTTGGCACAAGCTTTTAATAATCTCGTGACCAGCGTTAAAGGATTATTATATCAGCAATCAGCAGAAACTCAACAGGCAGAATTATTTACCAAAATCGCCATTTCCCGCGCTCGTACTGAACGAGACTTAGAGGAAGTTTTCCAGACTGCTGTTCAAGGAGCGTTACAAATTCTGAGCGTTGATCGGGTGGTAATTTATCGGTTCCAACCCGATTGGCGTGGATACATCTCCAATGAAGCCGTCGCTCCCGGTTTTATTCGGGCTTTGGGGGATAAAATCGAAGACGCTTGTATTGGGGATGCTCTCATCGAAGCTTACCAAAAAGGACGAGTCGTACCCACCAATAATGTTTTTGAAGCGGGTTTCCATCCGGATCATCTCCAGTTAATGGAACGGTTACAAATTAAAGCCAATTTGGTAACCCCGATTCTCAAAGATGAGCAGTTATTTGGTTTACTCATTGCTCACCACTGTAATGCTCCCCATAATTGGCAGCAGTCGGAAATTGAGTTTCTCAAAAAGTTAGCGATTCAAGTAGGTCTTTCCTTAGACCGGGTGAACTTCTTGGTGGAGAAAGAAGCAGAAACCGAACGGGCGCAACAACTAAACGAAATTACGTCAAGTATTCGGGAATCTGTGACCGTGGAAGAAATTTATAATGCCGCGATTACAGGAGTTCGCAAAACGATGAAAACCGATCGCGCGATCGTTTATCTGTTTAACGAAAACTGGAAAGGAACAATCAGGGCTGAATCTGTGGCAGAAGGCTTTCCCAAAGCCTTGGGCGCGAATATTGCTGACCCCTGTTTTGCGGAGCAATATGTGGAGAAATACAAGCGGGGGCGAGTCAAGGCGATTGAAGATATTCACAAGGCGGGTTTAAGCAAGTGTTATTTGGGTCAACTCGAACCCTTTAAAGTCAAAGCTAATTTAGTCGCGCCGATTTTGGCGTATGGAGATCTTCACGGCTTGTTAGTGACTCATCAATGTTCCAGTACCAGAGCGTGGCAAGAATCAGAAATTACTTTCTTTAAACAGGTGGCGATTCAACTCGGTTCAGCCTTAGATCGTTTAGATTTCTTAGCCCAAATTGAGCAATCCCGTCAAAAAGCTGAAAACCTAGCAGAGGAGCAACGTCAACAAAAAGAAGCCATTCAAATGCAATTAGTTGAACTGCTCAATGATGTAGAAGGAGCAGCCAGAGGTGACTTAACGGTACGGGCAGAGGTAAACATTGGTGAAATTGGCACCGTTGCTGACTTTTTTAACTCGATTGTTGAGAACTTGCGGCAAATTGTAATGCGGGTACAAGAGTCAGCGCTTCAGGTGAATATGGCGGTTGGGGAAGACGAGAAAGCGATTCACCAACTGGCAGAAGCAGCACTGAAACAGGCAGAAGAAACAACTCAGATTTTAAATTCTGTCGAACAAATGACCCAGTCGATTGAAGAAGTCGCAGAGAATGCTCGCCAAGCGGCTATAGTTGCTGGTACGGCATCCAATACTGCACAAATGGGTCAAGCCGCGATGGATTTAACGGTAGAAAATATCTTAAATCTGCGGAGTACGATTGGTGAGACAGCGAAAAAAGTGAAGCGTTTGGGTGAGTCGTCTCAACAGATTGCTAAGGTGGTATCTATCATTGAGAAAATTGCCCTACAAACCAACTTACTTGCTATTAATGCCGGGATTGAAGCAGCACGGGCTGGTGAAGAGGGTCAAGGCTTTGCTGTTGTTGCCGAAGAAGTGGGAGAATTGGCGGCAAAATCGGCAGCGGCGACTCAAGAAATTGAAGAGATTGTCGAGAGTATTCAACGAGAAACAGCGATGGTGGTTGAGGCGATGGAACAAAGCACCAAGCAGGTGGTAGAAGGGACACAGTTGGTGGATGATGCGAAAAATAGTTTGGGTCAGATGTTAGAGGTATCCTATCAGATTGACCAATTGGTGCAGTTAATTTCTACGGCTACGGTGTCTCAGACTCAAACGGCTCAAGCAGTGAGTAGTTTGATGTATGAAATTGCCATGGTTTCAGCCCAAACCTCAGATTCCTCAACGAAGGTGTCGAATTCACTGCGGAAAACGGTGGAAGTGGCGCGAGAGTTGCAGGCGTCTGTGGGGACATTTAAGGTTGATTCGCAACAGGATTATGAGTAAGGTTTGCTTGGCGGTGTAGGCGCTACTTGTAGGGGCAATTCATGAATTGCCTCTACCAGAGTGTTGGTCAAGTAAATTGTCGGAGTAGGTTTAGGGATTCAAGCTAGCTTGTCACCAATAACTGCACAACAAAAGCCGCCCAGAATTTAACCGATGTTTCCTGATTGGTGTTATATGTCTAAGTAGTCGGACTTTGATGAAAATTAACGCTGGGGATCGTCCTTAATCATACTCGTGAAGCGCCAAGCAAGCTACGTCATTTTTCATTTGTAAGGGTTTGAGGATTGTTTACATCACTTAATAGAGTTGGGGTTATTTTCACTTCCGTTCGTTGTGCGATCGCACGAGCCAATTTTTCAAATTCTCGGTAAACATTCCTCACTGCATAAGTATGAGCGCCAATCGCCCCGTCAGCCGGTTTGAGGTGAAAGATAGGCTTACGGGCTTCCTGAGCCATGGGCATTAAACTCTGATAGTTTTTTAGCAAGGCTAAACAATTCGGATCATCGGCTACAGAAATAGTATGAGTCAGCGGCTGATTTAATACATCTTCATGATAAACCGTTGGGATACGAGCAATCCAACGGTTGTACGCTTTCACTGGACGATCTAATCGGGCTGAATGTTGCAAAACAACGTACCCAATTGGCTGCATTTTGCCTTGGGGAAGCTGTAAATCTGTGGCTAAACTCTTCTTTCCCGGAGAACTTGTTTTAGCTAGTCTCTCTTGCCATTCTTCGCGCCATGTTCGCAAGGTTGGACCCAGATTCCGTAACCCTTGCAACGAAAATAAATCTGGTGACAGAGGAACAACTACATAGTCGGCTGAAATTAGCGCCGCCCGATTGATCGCCCCCAAATTAGGACCCAGATCTAGTAATATAACATCAGCCTTATGAACTAAAGCAGCGTTTTGCATAATTCTCCAGAAGGCAGACATAACGCGAAACGCTCGTTCTTGACCCCCTCCACCTAAACAATTGGGCCACTGTGCTGAAAGCTCATCTTCAAAACCAGAAAGATATAAGTCTCCGACTAAAAGCCCTAAGTCTCCTCCAAAAAGCGATAACTGAGCTTCTTCAATGAATTCCAGGTAGGGATTATCAATATCACCTGTTCCTTTTAATAGCGGCTGTATACAATCAAAAACAGTATGAGCATCCTTGCCTAACCAAAGCTCTTCCAATCGCTCCTCGTCTAGAAATGCAGCCGTTAGATTTGCTTGAGGATCGAGATCAGCGGCAACAACTCGCAGCCCCATATCTTTATACATCCAGGCTAAGTGATAAACTAACGATGTTTTACCTACACCGCCTTTGTTATTGAAAAACGCAATAATCGTTGTGTTCATGGTTTTTTCTTAAGTGTGACTAGCAGATGGGCGTCTTCGACAACGAATTCTAAAGGTGGATTGCCGTTTTTTTGCAGTTCTTTGCGTGCTAATTGAATCCCCACTCCAAATCGCTGCACATAGCCTAAGTTCTTCATCGCTTCGGCTAAGTGAGGATTGCGGTAATCGGTTACACCGGGCTGACCAAAGTTTTGCTTAGTCACTTGACCAAAAGGACCACCAGGATTTTGGATCTCGATACGATCATTAAACCAGGTCATCCGAACAGGCGCGTATGTTCCTTCATAAGTGCGGTGCATCACGGCATTTCTTGCGAGTTGTTGTAGCGCAACAATGGGATAATCAGGCTGTCGCATTTCAATTGGCTGGGCGGTGATATCTGTGGCTACGGAAATATGAGCTTGAAGCGTTGCGTCAAGTATTCCGAGTAAATCAGTAAGTGAACCGCCAATTTCCTTCTGATCTTTAATAGGATCTGTTAATTCACTGCCATCAATACGCAGAAATTGAATATAGGCACCCGGAATAAATTGTCGTGGATCACTACCAACGACTAAGACACCCAATACTGTTGGTTTGGGCTGGGGTTCAACTGTGGCAAAGCGCATTGAGGTGAGTTGTTGCTCAATAGAGCGTTCATTTTCTTCGAGGATATCAATCGCTAAAGATGAAGGTAAATAAACGCGACGAAATAAGTCTAAATCTAGATCATCTAAGCTAGCCGATGGTAGAGGGAGAATATCAAAAGGTAAATCCTTTGCCCGTCTTTTTTCCGCTAAACGACGCTCTTCTTGTTGTGTAGCCGTTGCTCGGCGTGGACCCACCCGTACCCAAACCCGTCCATTGAAGCGCACAGGTGGATCATCAGATGGTTCTACGATGACAACCACTAATTCACATCCACTAATCGTTCGTTTCTGGACAATCATGCACGGAAAAGGCAGGATATTTCCATCAGATCGCATATCGGATAGCGTGAGCAGGAGTTGGTCAGTAATTAGCAAGTTTGCACAAGTTCCGTCATTATTAACACCAATAAACAGAACTCCGGGTTGCTGGTGGTTGGGTAAGTCATTGGCAAAAGCACAAATAGCCTGACGAATGATATTTCGGTCAGATATTAAAGCCTTACGTTCCACCCGATCCGATTCCAGATCATTTAGCAGAGTTGCCAACTCCTGATCATTCATTCAGCCCTCCTTAGTAATACTTTCAGCTTAACTTGTAGTTTCTATAGTAGTAGTCTTTGGCAGATACTGCTTGAACATCGTCTGCCCGTTCCTAGGAAGTATATTAAAGTAAGTACAAAAGTCTCAAGTAGATTGGGTAGAGCGATAGCGAAACTCAATCCGTTACACGGCTTGCGTTGGGTTACTCTTTGAGAAGGCTGACGCTCCTTACGTCGCTATCGCTGCGCGTCACGCCTACGTTGCAAGAGCTAAAATATTCTCCAACTCTTACCACTTGCGTCAAAGAATTGTTGCATTAATTTACTTGAGTGGATTTTTTGATCCCAAAAGGAAGAAGAGAGTCACTCTCTCATGTAACTCTCTCTAGTCCTAAAGGTACATCTACTACTCTTATAATCGCCTTGAGGGGTGAGGGGTGTCACACCCAGTTTTGGATCAATAACTGATAGCGTAAAATTGATCCTTTATTCCTTAGCAGGAGAATATTGTACGCGATCGCACTCGACGAGAATCCCGCTGTCTTGAAGATGCTGGGGTTCTAATTCCCCTAACCGTTAGTCATACCGCTTCACGTAATGCCTGTATATTTGAACCACAAATTGCTTTCAGATTACGGGTAATCTTCTCAATATCCCAGTTCCACCATTGCATCTCTAACAGTTCAGCGATAACATTATCGTCAAAACGCTTACGGATTACTTGCGCCGGATTTCCCCCCACAATCGTATAAGGTTCAACAGAGCGAGTTACTACTGATGCGGTGGCGATTATCGCCCCATCCCCTATATGAATACCTGGCATAATTGTTGCTTCATAACCCATCCAGACATCATTCCCAATCACCGTATCCCCTTTGTGGGGCCAGCTATCAGGCATGGCGACTTCCCATCCGGAACCAAATATCGGAAAGGGATAATTAGTAAACCAATCGGTGCGATGATTCCCCCCATTCATAATAAACTTTACATCTGAAGCAATCGCGCAAAATTTGCCAATTAATAGCTTATCACCGACAAAATCAAAGTGATATAAAACATTCCGTTCAAAATTTTCTGGATTCTCAAAATCATCGTAATAGGTGTAGTCACCAACGATAATGTTAGGATTATTGATAATGTTCTTGAGGAAGACTAACCGAGTTTGGTCGGCTAACGGATATTTGTTCTGGGGAGATGGTCCGTGAATCATAAGTAACCCTTTGGGATTCTGGCGACGGGACATCATTACCTGGACATAAATTCTGGCAAGTTGTACTAAGAAATGTTAACAAATGTTAAGTCCTTACTGTTTCCTGTTCCCCGATCTCAAACCGTCAATTTTAATTGGGTCTGACTCCTTAGATAACCTGGATTCGGTATAGCGCGATCGCAGGTTCAGAGTCTATTTCTTAATCAAATCTTAAGAGTTCAACCCTTAACTTTAATTCAATCTACTCTAACCTCTCTTAAACAAGAAATTCCACAACGCACTATAGTAAAATTACTACAATTGATCCAAATTATTTTATGAACAGCCAATGGCTTTAACGCTTAAAATATTTGCAGATACCCTCCTCAAACAGCAACCTGTCGATAGTAGTCAAATCTCTAACCCTGAAGACCTGTATAGTCTGACCAAAGGGACAGAGTTAGAACTGCACAGTTGGGACCCTAAGGACGGAGAACCCCACCATATCCGGGTGGCTTTTGCCAAAGTCCTGTTTAACAACAAAAATACCTGGTACGCCTTCACCAACCATATCCAGATTTGGGACGGCGAAACCGTCTTGCTACCCCCAGTGTCTCCCCCGGGTTCTACCCAAACCCTGTCTGAGGTGCGTTCTTGTTCCACTCATGTCGTGCGGGGACTGGATCAACAGGTGATTGATGAGATGAACTTTGTCACGCCTGACATCCTGGTCAGTTTTGAAGACTTGAATGTGCGCCTGGGACAAGCGGTGTGGCCCTTCCTCCAGCCCGCTGCAAAAGCAGCCATGGGGCGGGCAATTCGCGATCGCGGTATTCCGCTAGTCATCAATTCCGCTTATCGCACCATTGCCCAACAGCTCATCCTCTACAATCACTATCGAGGAGGTCGTCGCTGTGGGATTCAACTCGCCGCCCGTCCGCCTCGCAGTAATCACCAAAGTGGTTTAGCCGTCGATATCCAAGATACCGATGGCTGGCGACCCTTTCTCGAACGACATGGCTGGCGATGGTTGGGTCCGAGGGATTATCCTCACTTCGACTATATTCGCGGCGGACGCGACATTCGTAGCCTTGCTGTGCAGGCGTTCCAACGGGTTTGGAATCGATACAATCCCCAAGATCGGATTGCCGAAGATGGAGGCTATGGACCATCAACCGAACGGCGACTGAATCGGAGTATTATCGGCGGTTTTGGGGAAGTCTGGCAGGGCTTTGAAATCATTAAGTTGACAAGTCCCTACATGCATGGTAAAGATGTCCGCAAAATACAGAAAGCATTAGCAGATGCCAAAATTAATGTTGGGGTAGATGGCGTGTTTGGACCAGGAACTCAAGCAGCAGTGAGGCTGTTTCAAAAGGCAAAGGGCTTGATTGCCGATGGTGTGGTTGGACCGGCTACCCTGGTGCAACTGGGATTTTTTGGCGCACCTGTGGTTATCTCGCCACCCAAACCAGAACCCAAACCCACTCCAGAACCAGAACCCAAACCCTCTGAACCCCCAACTCCACCCGCAACCTCTGTCAGACGCATCTTGGTTTCTGCGGGTCATAACCTTAAAGATCCCGGAGTCGTGGCGTTAGGCACCACAGAAGCCCAGGAAATGATTCTTACCCGTAACGCCCTAGTGCAGGAACTCCAGTCACGAGGGGTTAATTTCCTCATCGTACCCGACGACCTAGATCTTGCCGGTACAATCAAATGGATCAACGAGCGCGTCCTGCCTGGGGATGTGGCGATAGAATTGGGTGGCAATGCTTTTAATGGTTCTGTTCGAGGGACTGAAGCTTATTATATTGACGGTAACGAGGAACGCAAGAAAGATGCTCAGTTAGTCTTAGAAGCGTTCTTAAAGAAAGTCCCCGAACTGCGTTTACCGGGAAAACCGCTCTCACGGGGCGTTAAACCTGATACCTTGAGTGCCAAAAATCAGCTTCCCTTTTGTCGTGAAGTTGCCGCATCATCTGTTATCTTCAATGTCTGCTTCCTAGACAATCCCGAAGACTTAACCTTACTCCAAGAAAACCGCGATCGCTTTGCTCAAGGTTTAGCTGATGGCTTGCTGCAATGGAGTGGTCAAACGGCAAAATCGGATCAAACTTCACCCCATTTCCAACTGATTAATATCCAAATTCAAAACTATGACCATGACGAAAAAGGGCTTCTGGTCAATGGGAATTCCTATATTCCGGCGGATCTGGTAGCGAATTTAGGTGTTGATCTGACTGTGGAATCGGATATTCGCCAAATCAGTTATGGCAATATCGTGTATGTAAAAGCAGTTGATCTCCAGCCCTTTAATATCTCCGTCGGCTGGGATAATGATACCAGAACGGTATTACTGAATACAGCGACTCAAACCGATCTGGATCAGTCTGACAAGATTATCTGGTTTGGCAATGCTTCAGAAGAAGATTTAAAAGCCTTTCTCACCAGTAATAATGAAAAGGCACTTGACCAGTTCCCCGACATCCATACAATTTACATTGAAGAGGCGGAAAAAGAAGATGTTAATCACGACATAGCCTTTTGTCAGATGTGTCTGATGACCGATTTCTTACGCTTTGGGGGTTCATTACAACCGGAACAAAATAATTTTGGCGGTTTAGGGACAGCCAATAGTGATCCGGCGGGTGCATTTTTCCCCGATATCCGCACAGGTGTGAAAGCTCACATTCAGCACCTAAAAGCCTATGGAACAACGGCGCCCATTGAACATCCGCCCATCGTCAGCCCTCGGTTTCAGTTTGTCTTACGCGGGAGTGCGCCTTCTGTGTATGACTTGAGTCGGCGCTGGAGTCCTGATCCGGAGTATGGGAATAAGATTATGGCATTGGTGCGACGTTTGCATGGAGTGGTGTCTAATGTTGAAGACACGCCTCAATCCTTCTTTATGCGTTTGAGTCATACGGTAGCGCCAATGGAGAATAACGGAAGCGATAGTCCTTGTGCGCTTTAACATTCGCTGTCTTCTCGCCTTGGGTTAAACCCAAGGCGAAAAGCTCAAGTCGTCTAAAGACGACCTTATTTAATCTTCCCTTTAAGAAAGTAAGTCATCATTTTTCCTTTCCCTTTAACTTGGATCATACCTCGTTCTTCAAATAAATATTTATCCTGTAACTTTTTATACGTAAATTCAGTAACTTGAATTTGATCAGGGAGTCCTTGAGATTCCATGCGTGAGGCGATATTAACCGTATCTCCCCACAGATCATAACTAAACTTTTTGATGCCAATTACGCCAGCAACAACGGGTCCTGTATTCATACCAATGCGAATGCTTAAGGTCTGATTATTCTGGTTATTAAATTTAGTAATTACCTGTTGCATATCCAGTGCCATATTCGCAGTGGCTTCAGCATGATCGGAGCGGGGAGTGGGTAATCCACCCACCACCATATACGCATCACCAATCGTTTTAATTTTCTCCAACCCGTAGCAATCACTCAATTCATCAAATGCAGAAAAAATCCGGTTGAGTAATTCAACAACTTGCGCTGGTGGAAAGCGAGCCGATAATTCTGTAAAGCCAACAATATCAGCAAACAAAACCGTGACTTCCTCAAAATTATCGGCGATTGTACTTTCGAGTTGTTTCAACCGTTGAGCAATTACTTTGGGTAAAATATTTAACAGTAGACGTTCGGCTTGCTCTTGTTCATAGTGTAGCGCTTCTTGCCACGCTTTACGTACCGTAATATCTTCTACTGTTCCTTCATAATATATAAAATCACCGTGGCGATCGCGAATGGCTCTTGCCTTCTCCTCAATCCAGATTTTGCTACCATTCTTGCGGTAAACTTGCGATTCAAAATCTGAAACTGTTCCATATTTTTCGAGGATACGAATTAATTCATCGTGACGGTTGGGCTGAACGTAAAGCTGTCGATTCAGGTTAGTTAAATTTGCACATATTTCTTCCGCAGAAGCATAACCATAAATAGTAGCTAACGTTGTATTCGCACTTAAAAAGCGTCCACTGGGAGTAATTTTAAAAATTCCTTCGACTGAGTTGTCAAAACTACTGCGATATTTTTCTTCACATTTTTGAAGTTTTTGGGTTAACTCTTTAGTTTTTAATGTAAACAGAATAAATAACGTGGCGGTTATAACACCAGAAACGGTATAAAATAAAATACGGTAAAATTGAGTATTTCTTAAAGATAGTTGATAAGAACGGTGATAAATTTGCAGGAGCTGTTGACTCTGTTGATCAGTGGGCAATTCCAGAATTTGCATCACCAGACTATCAACCTGAGATTCATGGGTCACAATAATTTCGGCATAGATTAGGGCGGTATCGAGTTCAGAAATACTTAAAGCAGAAGACGCTGCCAATACAGCTGCACGTTGCCGAATTGCTGCCACTTGTCTCTGAATTTTTAAAATTAATTCATCATTGGGAGACAGAGTATAAATTAAAACATCGTTCAATAGAGGATTTAATCGATTGATCAAGTCATCAGCCTTTGGTTCCGCTGCGGCTTTATTAGAGAATTCTTGAATAGTATTGGGCAGAGAGGTTAAGGATTGATTGAGAATAGTTTCTTTTTTGATTACTTCTTGGATTAACTCTTTCTTGCGCTCAAATAGTGAGCGATTACGTCGTAAAGCCGACTTAATTTTTGGTTCATGCTGGCTATTGACAAAATTAGGAATATTTTCTAGGGTATGGTGTAATTTCTGAAGTTGCCTTAAATCATTAAGAATAGTTTCATAATCATCCAAAGAATCCTGTTGAACCTGCAAGATATCCGTATTTAAAGTTGCGCTAGTTTCTTGAAGTTGGTGTAAATTTGACAGATAGTGATGGTGTTGAGTAGAATTAATAGCTTGAGCTTTAATGAATAACATTACCCATAAAAAAGCTCCGCCTGCGGCAATTCCTATATTTCGCATAGCGGAGAACTTCATAAGCAGCTCAATGTCAATCGACTTAACAGACCTTACACCCAAACAGGCGACTCGATCGGGATAGATATCCTATCCACTCCTTTCAGGAGGTGAACGGGGAAACAAAGACATCGTTTGCTCGCACTTTGCTTGCCATCACGAGCCATCAGCCGGAAAACTGCTCCAGCTAGGATATTGGCTCGGTTTAGGTTATGTCTTGTTGGATACCTTCGACCTAGAGTCGGCAAAACACTTTAAGTTCAATGTAAGCTCTACTTAAAATAACTTCCGGTTCAAATCCAGTCCGGAAGAGTTACCCAGTGCAAGGGTGTTAAGTTTGATTGAGAACTTTAATCACTAGCAGATTTGTGCTTACCAGATTGCCAATGAATTGTGATCCGAATTTACTGGGTATCGGTAGGTTCTGTAGAGGTTTGAGGTAACGGACAACAAGAGCGATCGCGCACCAACCGCATATAGTCTTTTTGATTTAACGATTCTGGGGGACGAGAAGATTCTCTTGTCTGATTTTTTGGATCGGGAGAACGATCGCGATCGCCACCCTCTCTATTTTCCCCGTGACGAAGGCGTTGGTGAATCGCACTCAAGCGATTCTGAGTATTGATCGGTTCTCGCGGCGTGGGTAAATCCGTATTGGGCCAATTGGATAAATCGTCACAGGTGCAAGACTCTGGCGGTGATCCCACGTTGAACATAGGAACGGGCATATCACAGCGGGAACAGGGTTCAAGGTCCCACTTTGATGTCAACAATTCACAAACCGTTTGACTGGTTCCTGTGAGATAACAATCCCCGCTTTCGGGTGAAAGTAGATATTGCCAGAGTTCCTCAAACTCCTGACTATAGCGATCGCCAGCAATGATTCGCTGCGGTTGCAGCACGTTTTCACCATTGCGGACGACAACTTTTTTGCCAACCTGAAACCAATAGGCTAGGTAACGTTTGACTTGCTGTTCAGATGCCATAGAATATATTAGACCTCAGCAGCGATAGCTGCTTTATTATTACCGTCTGTATTTCTATGGTAGCGATTCCCGTGATAGCGGTGATCCCAGGGTGCTGAGATTAAGCAGATGACCGCCCGTAACCAAATAAACGGGGTTTGCCATAATACCCAACTGACGCACGACTTGACCGAGGCGATCGCGAAAGGTTCTGCCCATGGGATAAGCTGGAACCACACCCCAACCTGTCTCTTCAGCAACCAGAATTATGGTGGCTGAGGTTTGGCTGACAAGGCTCAAGAGGGTGTCTTTCCTATACTGCCAACTAGAATCCTCTTGTTCTAGGCAATTGGCGACCCAGGTTCCCAAAGAGTCAATTAACAGACAGTAATTCTGTTGATCCCACTCCAGAATTGTCTGTGCTAATTCTATCGGTGTCCACATCAATGTCCACTCAGCAGGGCGTCTCTGTTGATGCTGCTCAATCCGGGCAACCCATTCCAAATCGTTAGGATCAACCTGTGCCGTTGCCACATAAACGACCTGCTTATCCGTCTGTTGGGCTAACTGTTCTGCCCATTCACTTTTTCCAGAACGTGCTGGACCTGTGACCAGGATAAGCTGACCCATGGGTAGTATAGTTCCTGCGATCGCTTTCGTCTGCCATGATCGATTTTACTGGACAATGACCAAAAATTAGCGATTTGCCGAATCCATTCCCGGATTGGGTTAAAAATTGAATAAGTGGGTGGCAATGTCCCAAAACCAAACCCTAGGGACTTCATCTGCTGCATTAAGCGTGATTTTTGCCCAGTGGCATCAGAAACATGAAACCAGAACTGCAACGGATCGAAAGCACTCTATCTCAGTTAGCCCAGGATGACAAAGCCTCATCCACGGCTGTGGCGTCCCCAACAGACTCAACTGACAGCAATGCCCGTGACTCCGCCAAAGGAAAAGAGCCTTCATTTTCGATTAGTGTTACGCCATTCCCGGCTCAAAAACAGCAAAGTAAAACTCCTACACTACCTAAACTTAAATCCGCTAGCTTCAGTGAACATCGCCATAGCGCCAATCCCGCATTGGCAATGAACCTGCTTAAAGAAATTGAAGAGATTGTCTCAGGTTGGCAGAACCAACTGCACACGATTGTGCGCCAAATTCAAGATATTTATATGGATGGACCCATCGTTGAGGGTTGGTTAGAATCTCACGCCCGTCAACCTGAAGCTGATCACCCAGGAGTACGTCGTGCTGAGGTGGATCGACTCATGGACTATGTAACCCAACCGTGGCATCAATCTGATACTGATACTCATGTCACCTGTGAATCCCCCCGTGCGGGTTATCGCCTTTGTGGTTTGGATGCTGATGGGCAGTTTTGGGTGCGTATCTGTCCTGCGGATCAAGTCCCTAGCGTTAGTTTAGCGATCGCGCGTTATCAGAAGCTACGACAGCTACTGAGTCGCAAAAATGATCTGGAAACGCGCCTAAGCCAGCTTGCAGAAACCCTAGCGGTGTTGCATGCTCATCTCGGTAACGATTGAGGGTTCAACAGAAAGTTGGCAGGTTAGTGAGTGAGGAAGCTATAACATTGATAGAACGTAATGGCACATCTATCACTGTTTCCCATCCCTGATCCAGGTCAAATTCTTTAACTGAGAATTGTACTGTAGCCTATCCCACCAGAAGAAAGACGCTTAAGACGCTAAACTATGGCTATGGATTTGAGTATCTAGCCAAAGGTTCGTTTAGTAAGCTGGGATGGTAGGGTCAAGGTGGCAAAATCTCATTATCCTATCAAGGAATTAGGAAAATGCCACAATTTTCAACATTTATCACAGTTCCACTCGCCCAAACTCGCTCACGTTTTGACTCCTATTCATTGTAGGGTTCAAAATACAAGTCAAACGTTCCCGTTTTTACCGATTAAATATTTTTTAATCATGACCACTACTGATTCTACAGTTCCCATTTCTGTTCTAATTCCAGCCAAAAACGAAGAAGCTAACCTTCCGGCTTGTCTGGCTAGTGTCGCCAGAGCCGATGAAGTGTTCGTAGTGGATTCTCAAAGTAGCGATCGCTCTATCGAAATTGCCGAAAACGCTGGAGCGAAAGTTGTGCAATTTTATTTTAATGGACGTTGGCCCAAAAAGAAAAATTGGAGTTTGGAGAATCTACCCTTTCGCAATGAATGGGTGCTGATTGTAGATTGCGATGAACGCATTCCTCCTGCACTTTGGGATGAAATTGCTACGGCGATTAACGATCCTAACTATGAAGGGTACTATATCAATCGCCGTGTTTATTTCTTAGGCAAGTGGATTCGCCACGGGGGGAAATATCCCGATTGGAATCTGCGCTTGTTTAAACATCAAAAAGGTCGCTACGAAAACCTGGGAACCGAAGGAATCCCCAACACGGGGGATAATGAAGTTCACGAACACGTTATCCTTAAAGGCTTAGTCGGTTATCTCAAAGCGGACATGGATCATATCGATTTCCGAGATATCTACCACTGGCTGGCACGACACAATCGCTATTCCAACTGGGAAGCCCGGGTCTACCTTAATATGCTCACGGGTCATGATGAATCAGGTACGATTGGTGCTAATTTATTTGGTGATGCGGTACAGCGTAAGCGTTTTCTGAGAAAGGTTTGGGTTTGGATGCCATTTAAACCTACCTTGCGGTTCATTATCTTTTATTTTATCCAATTCGGGTTTCTGGATGGTAAGGCAGGTTATATTTACGGACGTTTGTTGAGTCAATACGAATATCAAATTGGTGTCAAACTCTACGAATTACGCAAGTTTGGCGGTCAGCTGAATCCAGAGGTAGAAACATCAGATGTTTCATCTCCGAAATCTCCGGCTACTTCTGGGGTTTCTCCCAAGCCCTAATCGATTGTTACAAGGTTCAAATTGCTGATTAAGATTTGGTGAAAAGAAATAGGACACAGAAAACTGGAAAAACACGAAAGATACGTGATATTAAGGGGTTTTAGCTTGCCAGTTTACTGTATTGATTTGACTAGGAAAAAATCCAATAACTGATTAGCCAAGAATCTAAAATCTAAAATGGTATAAGTATCTATGAGCCAAGACTTAGACACCACTGTTCCAGGTTTAACCGAACCTCCTGTTTTGGATGACACACCTTTAGTTGATTTGCGAAAGTATGACCAGTCCAACTTTGACCGGGGGCGTTCAAGCTGGTTTGTTTTACTCTGGTGGTTAGTTCAAGCTGTTGCTTTTCCGATAAGTCCTCATAATTTCAATGGCTTTCGCTGCTTTTTGCTGCGCTTATTTGGTGCCACGATTGGTCAAGGGGTACTCATCCGTCCCACCGCTCGCTTTACCTATCCTTGGAAGGTAGAAATCGGAGACTATAGCTGGATTGGGGATGATGTGGTTTTGTACAGCTTAGAGCAGATTCGCATCGGATGCCATTGTGTGATTTCTCAGAAAAGCTATCTTTGCACCGGAAGTCATGATATTCAAGATTCGGCTTTTGGTCTAAAAACGGCGGGAATTAGTATTGGGAACGGAGTTTGGATTGCTACTGATTGTTTTATTGCTCCCGGTGTCCAAATTGGGGCGAATGCAGTGATTGGCGCCCGCAGTAGTGTTTTTAGTAATATTCCGGCTCAACAGGTGTGTTGGGGTACACCTGCTCACCCCCGTTATCTACGACAGATTTAGTTGACAGGCTCTCTAGAGTTCAAAAGTACAGGCAATTATTTACTTTATAAATAGTCTCCAATATGGCTATATGAATATAAAAATAAATAAATAATATTAAAATTTGTTGAGGCAGTAGTAATTACTACCTTACTGTGATAATTGTATGTATAGTAAATGAACTAAACCATCCTTGGGTTCACTGAAAATCGGGTCAACTGATCTTATAAATTTATCAAAAATACATGGGAACAAACAAAGTCAAGCCCCTTAATTTTTCTGGTACATACATAGATGCGAAGTATGTTGAAAATGTGGAAAATTATCCCATTGACAGGCGTACCATTGTCGTCAACCCAGAAGATTCCGATGCTTACCTGAACGAAACGAGTCGGAGCATTATTCCCGCCTTTTCCTCGACAATCCTCAACGATACCATCATCAAGGAAGCAAAATCGTTGCTGTTGCTTGAAGTGGTAGAGACGAAAAACATCGGTAAGATTGTCTTTGAGTCAGGGTGGGATTTGTTAGGCAACTTCCCTGGTGTAGACTTTCCCAAAGATGTACCTCTCTGGAAGTCCCCCCAAGACGAAGCCGGAATCCTAGAAGTTGATCCTTACTTTATGGCAAGGCAATCGAGTCAGCCTGATCACCAAGAGAAGTTTTCAGTCAAAGTCAACCTCTGGTATGCCCCTTCTCTTACCGATTGTGCCATCCATAACCAACATGACTTCCTTGAAATTCATACCCAAATCTTTGGACGGGGAAGTATGCAGAAGTTTAAAGAGAATAATTTTGGCACTCTCTATGAAGATCTCTTGATGATTGAGGGATACACCCAGATCATTCCATTTGGTAAAGTTCACAAACACCAGAAGTATACCTATCCGTGGCATCAATATTACGCGGATACCGATTGCATCTGGATGGCGATCGAATATCACCCCATTAAAAATAGCCACAAAGTGGGAAAAAGGGAATAATTGGATTAAGGTATATCGAGGAATTTGAACGGGAAAGTATTTCCGGGTTGCTCAGTACCAAAACATCCATATCTAAGTTTTGATTTCATGGCAGTATCTATGAAATAATTCTTAATAGTGCCTTTGTTTTTCGGCTTAAAGCTTGTGGCGATAATTCATTCACCATTAGCGTTTCAACTTTTTCAATCATGTTTCCCTCGCGACATTATCTGGGAAATTCCCATATTTTGTTGCGTGACTCTATTCAGAACAAAATTCAACATTTCTTTAATTATTTTTGCCGAGAGAACGTAACATCATCATGTCGAACGAAATTTTTCCAAGTAATCGCATTTACAAGTTTCTCAAGGTTGAGGAATATTTTGGTCGCTATAAAGAATGGGACAAACTGGACTCAGCTGTCAGTCATTCCTTCGAGGCGACTCAAAACACGTTGAGCCTTACATTCAAGAAGGGAGATGGCAGCGATTGCCTGATGTTAATCCAGATCCTTCAGAATGATACCTTGCGGGTGCGCTTCAACCCGAAAAAATCAACGGAGGGGGAATATAGCCTTCTTGACCACTTGCTGGCAAACCGTAACTTTGATGAAACAGACGAAGAGTTACTCAAAAATCTACTCTTTGATGTAGAGTACATAGAAGGCAATGGTCAGGTGGTTTTGAAAACCAAGTCTGACCATAATCCCGTGGTCATGGAAGTGGTTGTCACCTTGGACCCCTTTGGCATCAAAGTGTTCAACAACTCCACATCCAATGCCGACTATGCAAAAATTCCCCTTTGGCAAACCGCAGAACCAGGAATTTACTATACCCCCAATGGTCTAGATGATTATGCCATCATCCAAGCAGTCAAGAGTCCAGCCGATTCCAAGTATATTGGGTTTGGCGAACAGGGAGGAACCAAACTCAGCAAAAATACCGAGCAGTTGAATTATTTCAACTTCGATAATATGCGGTATCGACAGGTCTATGATCGAGGACCTTTAGATAACCGCGAACCCCTTTACCACTCGGAGCCTTTCTTCTATGAGTTTAATGGTATTCCGGGGAGTAAAAACGTCAATGCAGTTCTCCTGGATAACCCCAGTCAAGTCTTCGTGGATATCAACTATAGCAACTCCAGTCGCTATATGTTGGGCACTCGCTTTAACGACCTTGACTATTACGTCTTCATCGCAGAAGATCCCAAGGATATCTTAGATAGCTTTACCGCCATTGTCGGTCGCGCTGAGTTGAAACCGCGTTACGCTCTGGGATATCACCAAGGGTGCTATGGATACGAATGTGCGGCAGATCTCAAGTGGGCTGTTGACAAACATCGGGATTATGGTATTCCTCTGGATGGGCTGGCTGTAGATGTGGATCTCCAAGATAACTACCGGACTTTTACGATCAAGCCGAACTACCAAACGAATAAGAACAATCCCCAGGAGCAAACCTTCGGCAATCACAAGGAAATGTTCAGTTACCTGCGATCGCGGGGGGTTAAGTGTAGCACTAATATTACCCCGGTGATTAGCAAACAAGATGAGGGCAACCCAGGTTACTACTCAACCTACA
This sequence comes from Coleofasciculus sp. G1-WW12-02, assembly GCF_040219735.1. Classification (NCBI taxonomy): domain Bacteria; kingdom Bacillati; phylum Cyanobacteriota; class Cyanophyceae; order Coleofasciculales; family Coleofasciculaceae; genus Coleofasciculus; species Coleofasciculus sp. G1-WW12-02. The sequence continues at coordinate 96,839 of NZ_JAVJRX010000119.1, forward strand.
AAGAGGGACTAGACAACGACTACTTTGTCAAAGACCTGCGCTACGATGCGAACAATCCCGACAATTTTCACTACCAAATCTACGGTGGCGGTAATGAATACTCTTCCAATGGTGGCTGGGTTGAAGGTTACAACAGCGGCAAACCTTACATCGGTGAAGTGTACTACGGAAACGATGCCGCTGGCAACGAGCTGGGAAGTCCAGGGCACTACTCCGATTTCGCCCGCCCGGAAGTCCGGGAATGGTGGGGTAAGCAGTATACCTACCTGTTCGAGCAGGGGCTAGAATTTGTCTGGCAGGATATGACCACCCCGGCAATCCGAGACAAACGGGGAGATATGAAAGGCTTCCCCTTCAAGCTCTATATCAACACCGACTTTGAAGGCACAGTGGAACAAACCACTGTCCTCAAAGCATGGAACGCCTACTCCTACAATCTGCACAAAGCCACCTACGAAGGACTGAATAAACTACCCGGACGGGAGAATAAGCGCAACTTTATCATTGGACGGGGCAGTTATGTGGGTTCTCACCGATATGCTGGCTTGTGGACAGGGGATAACTCCTCTGACTGGGATTTCTTCCAGATGAATATCTCCCAAGTTCTGTCTCTCGGTATGCACGCCTTGGCAATTACCGGGCAAGATATTGGCGGTTTTGAACAGTCAGCCAGCGACGATAAGCAGAAGTGGGCAAGTCCTGAATTGGTGATTCGTTGGACGGCTGCAGGCGCTTTCTTGCCCTGGTTCCGCAATCACTACGTCCGCAAAGGGCGCAAAGAGTTCCAAGAAGTCTTCCAGTATACGGAGTGGTTTGAAACATGGGGTAAGGAGATTCCCGCCCCCCAAGAGTTGTACTACATGGTTCCGACAATTTGCCGGCATTATATTCAGCTGCGCTATCGCCTGATGCAGTTGTTCTATGATGCTTTGTTTGAGAATACTCTGGATGGTCTACCGATATGCCGTCCCTTGTTCCTCAACGATCCCCAAGATCTATCCCTGTACAACGATAAAGAACAATTCCTCAACGATGAGTTCTTTGTCCGCAAAGATCTGCTGATTGCTCCGGTGTTGCACCCGCAATCGGAAAATAACAACAATGGTAAGCGGGATGTTTATCTGCCCCAAGGTAGCGACTGGTATGGTTTTGTGAACAACAGTATGCCTTTGGGTTCTGTGGTAGAAGGGGGAACAACGATACGAGATTTTGATGCCAATATCAATCTCAATGGCGATCACATTCACTTTATCGTTCCCATGTATGTCCGCGCAGGGGCAATTATTCCCACAATTGAGATAGAACAATACGTGGGACAATTAAATGCAGAAGGGAAACCCAATCCGATTACCCTGAATGTCTATCCTGGGCAGCAAGGGGAATACACCATGTACTTGGATGATGGGGTGAGCCGTTCGTCTGCTCCACAAGCCGAAGTGGATGACGATAAAGCCAATGATGAATATCGGGCGACCAAGATTACCCACAGCTACACCAGCGAAAAGACGCGGGAGATTAAAGTAGAGCGCATCCACGATGGATATACGCCCCAATACGAGCAGTATTTCTTTGTGGCTCTGTTGCATGATCCAGGGGAGGCAAAGGGAAATTCTGGTCCACTCAAGAGCGTTACCATTGCCGGACAACAGGTGAGTGCAATTACTGGTAACAGCCCAGAGGAACGGGCGCAGCATCTCAATGATTCTGCCAATAATGCTTGGTATTACAACGATAACATCAACATCAGTTTCATCAAGGTGTTCGATAATGCCTCGTCGATTACCCTCAACTTGAGTTATGTGTAATCTCAAGTTCGGTTAGCTATGTAGAGACGCGCCATGGCGCGTCTCTACGTCTCACCCATTCAGCGTTCTTAAGTGGGAGGAATTGTATGGTAAGCAACCCCGGTCTAAAGACACGGAGCTTCAGCTAATTAGCTGAGGTTATGCTTACCAGCCTAAGTGTCACGCGCACTACGTTATCGGCAAGAGTTAAAGACCTACCAGTAGATGCGATAGCCCGTCTACTGCTCTA
>NZ_JAVJRX010000120.1:0-16778 GCF_040219735.1 Coleofasciculus sp. G1-WW12-02
AACTTTACCCCAGAAATGGGTGAAAACCGGAGGGGCAACCATACCCCTCCACCCCGAAAGGGGTATGCTTCTTAAACCGCTACCGCGTGTTCCTCCCTGGTCTAAAGACACAGGGTTTCCCACAACGAAGGATTTTTATGATAAATGACAAATAAAGACATTATTGAAATCCTCAAACAGGACTATCAACGCTTTCCTGTTGACCAAACCTACAGCATCTACGCCAACGATGTCTTTTTCAAAGACCCCCTCAACAAGTTCCGGGGACTTGATCGCTACAAACAAATGATTGGATTTATCCAAACCTGGTTCATCAACCCCCAACTTGACCTGCATGACATTTCTCAATCCGGCGATACCATCAAAACGCGCTGGACTCTAAGCTGGACAACACCCCTCCCCTGGAAACCGCGAATTTCTATACCCGGTTGGAGCGAATTACGTCTAAATGCAGATGGACTAATTTCCTCCCATATCGATTATTGGGATATCCCCCGTTTTGATGTTCTCAAGCAACTGTTTCGGTGAAAACCCGATACAGTAAATAAATGTAAAGGTTTCTCAGGTGAGCGGAATTATCTATGCGAGTAATTTTAATGACAGGCAAAGGCGGAGTCGGTAAAACCTCCGTAGCCGCCGCAACAGGTCTGCGTTGTGCCGAATTGGGTTATAAAACCTTAGTGCTGAGTACAGATCCAGCCCATTCTCTCGCCGATAGTTTCGACATGGAACTCAGTCACGAACCCCGACTCGTCCGTCCTCACCTCTGGGGGGCGGAATTGGATGCTTTGATGGAATTAGAAGGGAACTGGGGTGCGGTGAAGCGCTATATTACCCAGGTACTGCAAGCACGGGGACTCGAAGGAGTTCAGGCTGAAGAGTTAGCCATTCTTCCGGGAATGGATGAAATTTTCGGTCTGGTGCGGATGAAGCGTCACTACGACGAAGGCGAGTACGACGTGCTAATTATCGATTCAGCACCCACGGGAACCGCCCTACGACTCCTCAGCTTACCGGAAGTCGGGGGTTGGTATATGCGCCGCTTCTATAAACCCCTGCAAAAAATGTCCGTGGCGTTGAGACCTCTGGTTGAACCTATATTCAAACCCATCGCGGGATTTTCTTTACCCGATAATGAGGTGATGGACGCTCCCTATGAATTCTACGAGCAAATTGAACAGCTCGAAAAAGTCCTCACCGATAATACCAAAACCTCAGTCCGTTTAGTCACCAATCCCGAAAAAATGGTGATTAAGGAATCCCTCCGCGCCCACGCCTACTTAAGTTTGTACAATGTTTCTACAGATTTAGTCGTCGCCAATCGGATTATCCCCGACGAGGTGACTGACCCGTTCTTCCAACATTGGAAAGAACATCAACAAGAGTATCGCCAGGAAATCCACCAAAATTTCAGTCCGCTTCCGGTTAAAGAAGTTCCCCTGTTTGCGGAAGAGATGTGCGGACTTGAGGCGCTAGAACGACTCAAGCAAATCTTATATGGCGAAGAAGACCCAACTCAGGTTTACTACCAGGAAAACACAATTCGGGTTGTCCAAAATCAAAACGAATATAGCTTAGAACTGTATCTACCCGGTGTGCCGAAAGACCATATCCAATTGAACAAAACTGGAGATGAGCTAAATATACGCATTGGCAATCACCGTCGCAATCTCGTCCTCCCCCAAGCCTTAGCCGCGCTAAAACCCGCTGGCGCCAAGATTGAGGACGATTATCTCAAGATTCGCTTTGCGGATACGGCGAAGGTTTAGGGATGAGGAAGGAGAGATAGTTGTTGTACCTGACTCAGTTATGTGTCTGGTTTAATTCAAATCAAAACTCCTCTTTCTGAGGCTTTGCCACTTTCCCTGATTTTTCCGATTGCTGAATTAGGTTTTTAGTACCACTGTCGTGGAAGTTACCCATTGACAGCGTTTTGATCTGTAAGTGAGGTACAAAGATCCCCGATTTCTTGAAGAAGTCGGGGATCTGGCTGGGATAGACTGTACTTGATCAACCTGAAATTTGCTGTAATACAGACGTTTCATCAGAACATCTGTACAAAGTCAAAAGTCTTTTGTCATCTCAATCAATCTCGGATCAGGTATATAACAATAAATTGCACTATGTAAACAAATGTAAATTATATACACATTTTTAGTCAATTTTATATTATATTTTTCTGATAAATATATTGATTTTATTTTAAAATGCGATTTTCAAGTTAGTAGACTACAGACCCTAATTGAGGTGAGAAGCAAATAGCTATTATTATGTATTCCCTAAACGTGAAAAGTGCTGTCAATCAATTAAAGATTTAGAAAAAAATGAAAACCTATTCAAAAAACGCATTCCTAACAATCTCTCTATGGATATTTATTGTATCTGCTTCGCTAATCGCTTATAGTTATAAATTTCCTTCGTCTAATAATCTTATAGAAGTACCTCCGGTTCTATCGTTACTAAATCCCGAGTTGTACCCAAAAGATTTTTATGTTCAGGATACACTTCAGATCACACCACGATATTACTATCAATACTTAATCTATTTCACAGCACGAGTTGGTCTAGGATTACCCCTAACCTACTTTTTTTATTATCTTATATCTTTTTCTTCGTTCGTATTGGGGTTATATGCTCTCGGAAAGCGGTTCGGTCATGCTACCTTGTCAGCAACAGTATTAGCCTTTTTGGGTCTAGTTGCTGTAGATGGAACTATTGGGTATGTATCTCTATTCAGATCAGAACCTATCCCCGCCATCTTTGCGATGGGTTTGACAATATGGGGAATTTATTTTTGTTTCTCTAAACGCTGGATATTAGGCTATTTATTTTTCGGATTAGCATGTATGATCCAGTTTCTCGTGGGAATTCTTCCAGGAGGATTGATGGCTCCGCTGCTTATTCTTGAGGCAAAGAAAACGAATAAATTGCCAAGTGTAGTATTTCCATTTCTAACTCTAGGTATTTTAGCCTGTTTAGTTTATGTACCAATGGTAGTTAGCGGAAATAGTGGTAGTGGAATAATTGACAATGCAGAATTTGTGTACCTCTACGGACACATCCGTCTCCCCCACCATATTATTCCCTCCGCTTGGTCCCCGCGACTCTGGAGAAATTTGGTCTTCTTTATGGCTGGAGGTCTATTATGTATTAAAAGTTCCGAATTTTTAGATTCAGAAGACAAAATTAATCTCGTTATCGTTATTTTTACATCATTTTTCGCAATTTTACTGGGTTACCTTTTTGTAGAAATATATCCCTTGTCTTTATTCGCCAAGCTACAGCTAGCAAGAACGACTCCCTTCGCGCAACTGATGGTACTCATCGCTATCAGCGTGTTGGTCTATGAACATTATCGAAAAGGCAACAGGGTGGTTAGTTTACTGTTAATTATAACTCCAATACTGCATAATGGTGCTATACTTCTATTTGGTGTAGCTGTAGGTTTAATCATCCTAAAAGCTAAGGATTCTTTTCAATTAGTACAATCACGAACAGTTACTTGGATAACTGTATTCGTCTTGCTGCTTCTTTTTGCCTTCTATCCACCTCCCTCTTCCCTAACAGATGCATTAAATCGTGTATTCTGGAAATCCACTCTTTTCTTTGTTCTTGCTTCCCCATTTATTTTGGAAGAGGTTTTTTTAGCAACTCGTCGAATTAAGATAATGACTACCTCTGCTCTAGCGTTCACCAGTTGCACATTCTTGAGCCTTGGTTTATTGAACGTTTTGCCAGGTAATTTATCCGATGTCTTTCAAAAGAGAATTGCTTTATATCAAGTTCCGGGAGATAGCTTGACTAAACTAGCTTTACGATTTCGTCAAGAGAGTAGTCCCGATGCGCTTGTCTTAACTCCTCCTTCCTTAACAGAATTTAGGTTCTACTCTCAGAGATCCCTTGTTTTTACATTCAATAGTTCTCCCTACACAGACAGGGGACTACGAGAATGGGCAAATCGTGTAGAAACTATTTTAGGCTCAACAAAACCTCCGCTATCCTGGCGTAATGTAGATTCTCTTTTCCAAAAACGAAGTAGTGCCGAATTAGTAACTATTGCCAGGAAGTTTGATGCCAATTATATCCTTACCCGTTCAGATTGGCATGCCAATATTCCAGGTGTGATAGTAGATAGGGAATGGAAATGGGTTCTCTATAAAATTGATAACTAATAGATTCCCCATTAACCAGAAGTTCCTCCATCTAGGGGAACTTCCGACAAGCGAAGGATTATCCTGTTGTTTAGTTAAAGGTTTGTTGGTGTTTCTGGAGCAATAACTTCAGTGTCGCCTTTAATTCGAGCCTGCTGCTCAGTAATCAAATCGCTGACTTGAGTAATTTCGATACCCATGCGATCGCATGCTTTCTTGAGTTCTGCTGTAAAGGTTGGAATATCGTCTCCATAGCCACAAAGTTTCGCTGCTGTTTCCGGTCCCTGCTTGGCGTTTGCTTTAGCACAATCAACTAAATCAGTGCCTTTGAGCGGAGTTGAAGCTGCCATACTGTAACCTGTCCTTTTTTTCTTTAATCCTCACTCTCAACCTAGTTAAAACGTTGCGAGTACACATCTATCAATAGATGGAAATTTAACTTTTGACAAAGGACAAATGACAAATGACAAGATTCATTCAGATCCCCAACTTCTTGAAGAAGTCAGGGATCTAATTAATTGGCTCACACGGGAACAGCTAACGATGGTTTAAGGGCTTCTTTGAGCAATTCAGCTTTATCCGTATGTTCCCAAGGTAAATCCAAATTAGGACGTCCAAAATGACCGTAAGCGGCGACATCTTGATAGAAGCGACCGCCTTGTAATCGCGGGAGTTCCAGCAAATTAAAGGCTTGAATAATCCCTGCTGGACGCAGTTCAAAATGCTGTTTCACCAGGTCTAGCAATTTTTCTTCTTCAACTTTACCCGTGCCAAAGGTTTCCACCATAATACTTACGGGTCGGGCAACACCAATGGCATAACTGAGCTGAACTTCGCACTTTTCTGCTAAACCTGCTGCCACAATATTTTTGGCAACATAGCGACAAGCATAGGCGGCAGAACGGTCTACCTTGGTGGGGTCTTTGCCCGAAAATGCCCCACCGCCGTGACGGGAATAGCCACCGTAGGTATCAATAATGATTTTACGCCCCGTGAGACCTGAATCTCCTTGAGGTCCACCAATTACAAATTTTCCTGTGGGGTTGACTAAGAAACGGGTGTGATTATCCGGCTTAATCTCAATATCTCCAAAGGACGGTTCTACCACGGCTGACCACAGGTCGTCTTTTATTTTGGCTTGGACAGCAGCGGCATCGGTAATCTCGCCAATGGTGGCGGTGTGTTGGGTTGAGATTAAGATGGTATCAATGCCGATGGGTTTGCCATCTTCGTAGAGTACTGTAACTTGGGTTTTGCCATCGGGACGCAGGTAAGGCAACTGTCCTGACTTACGGACGGCGGTTAACTGCCGTGACAAGCGATGTGCCAGACTAATGGGCATGGGCATGAGTTCTGGGGTTTCGTTGCAGGCAAAACCAAACATCAACCCTTGATCCCCTGCACCAATAGCATCGAGTTCATCGTTACTCAACTGGTCTCGCGTTTCCTGGGCGGTGGTGACACCTTGAGAAATATCTGGAGATTGTTCATCCAGGGCGACTAAGACGGAACAGCTATTGGCGCAGAAGCCGTTATCGGCGTCGGTATAGCCAATTTCAGCAATTTTTTTGCGGGCTATATCAACGTAATTGACATTGGCTTTGGAGGTAATTTCACCCGTAATCAATACCAATCCTGTATTAACCACTACTTCTGCAGCAACACGGCTGCGGTTGTCTTGGGTGAGTAGAGCATCTAAGATCGTATCGGAAATCTGATCGCAGATTTTATCGGGATGACCTTCTGTAACTGATTCGGACGTGAATAGGTAGCGACGAGGCAATGGACTAATCTCCTTAATAAACGGCTGCTTATGGATTAAGGGTTTAAGATGGTGCCTGAGGGTTGTAGCTTGTTATCATACACGATATATCGAGGGGATTGCCCACGGCTCACAGAAATTTAACAGAATGTGCGGAATTCCCCATCCAAAACTGTTTAATGTTAAAAAAGTTTACTGGCTCCCTTACCTAAGAATTGCTTATTCTTTTACGGGATATTTGCTTATTTGTCAAGTGTTGGTTGGGGTCTTATTGAGGAAAAACCTTAAGCCGTGTAAAGTTTAACCGTGTAATAAATAATTGGTCTTGATAATTAGTAAGAGTTGGTAATTATAATTCTACACCGATACAGGACGGGAGCGAGCATAGACAGGCAATAAATCGGGAGTTTATGGAGTTGTGAATATTGGTGATATAGCGAGTTGTTTAGATTAAGTCAGGGAGAGTTTTCTATGGAGGCTGGACTTGAGACAGGATAAGCGCGATCGCGTCCTGGATGGCTTGCCCGCTCAAAGACATAAAAGCCGCTTGATCCGCCGTTTTTTCCCATGCCAATAACTGAGTTTGAAATAGAGGATCACGTTTCGCCCGCCTTAGCATGGCTTGACGAATGATTTTTTGCACAATATCTTGGGTGGGAATATTCTGTTGACGTAAAAAATCCAACAGTCGTTGTATACCTTCGACGCATTTGTCAGGGGGTTGGGATAGAATAATTTGTTGGATTTGATGAATCACCTCCTTATAGATACGGCGGCGATTATTGACTAAAACTTGAGTCGGGTTGGGTGATGTAGAAGAATTTAACGATGATTTCACCGGGGAGTCTCCAGACTTGTCTATCTCTAGCAATTGCCAAATTGTTCGACGGTGATAGGCAAAACGCTGGTACATTTGGGGATAGAGTTGCAGGATGCGTTGACTCACCGCTTGGGGATTGACTCCTGTTTTTGCCGATAGGTGAAGGATATAGTGATCGATTTTTTTACTCAAGCTTTTGAGTGACAGTTTTAGGTCAGGATATTCCTGTTCAACTTGGGCGAGGGTAAATACCAGTACCTCTCTATTTGGCATCTCCGAGAAAGGAACTTCGATTAAAAACAAATCAGTCATTTTCTCTTGAGTCAGTTGTCCCGGTATCAAGTCACCTGTAGGCGGATAGCGTTTGTTCGCTGTTTTCGTTGCCCAATTAAACTGAGTAAATAGATAGCGACAATTCACGTTTGTCAAATCCACCTCTTCTAAATGCCAGTTGTGGATACAGCATCCGGTGAGTTGGGCTTGCTCAAGTTGGGGGCGAATTAAATAGCTGCCGATCAAATAGGCATCGGTCAAATTTGCCTCGGTTAAAATCGTTTCGTTTAAATAAGCTCCACTTAAATCCGCCTGTCGTAAATCTGCCCCTTGCAGATTAGCCGCCGTCAAATTCGTCTGTAAACAATAGACATTTTGTAGAACCGTGCGTCGCAAATTAGCGCCAACTAAGCTAGCTTTAAGTAAATACGCCCCCATAAGATTTGCCCGACTCAAGTTTACGCGATCGCCTGTGACTTCACTGAGATCTGCATCGGTTAAAATGGCTCGATACAACTCTGCCTGAGTCAGATTGGCACAGCGCAAACAAGCTTGACGTAAGTTAGCTTCGGTTAATGTCGCACCGACTAATATCGCGTCTCGTAAATTGGCTCTTTCGAGTAAGGCTTCCCGGAGGTTGGCTGTGGTGAGATTGGCAGCAATAAGACTGGCGTGACAGAGATTAGCCGCCATTAATTGCGTGCTGATTAGCTGGGTTTTATCCAGGGTAGCCCCGGTGAGATTACTATAATTCAACTGAGCTGCCTGGAGGTTTGCCCCACTCAAGTTACAGTAAGAGGCTTGTACCCAACTTAAATTGGCTTGGCAAAGACGGGCTGAGTGCAAATCCACCTTGCTGAGATTGGCACGGGTCAAGATTGCTTGGTTACAATTACTATGCTTGAGGATTGCGTTATGTAAATCTGCCTGATGCAGACAAGCGCCACTGAGATTTGCATAGTCAAGAGACGCCCAACTGAGGTTGGCGTTCGTCAGGTTAGCCCCGCTCAAGTTAATCGTCCGCAAATCTGCTCCCTTCAGGTTAACACCACTCAGGTCAACCTGGGCAAAATCACGGTCTCCTTGTCGGTAACGAGTGAGAAAGTTCTGGACTTGCATTGTTTCCAGTTTTGCATTTAAGGGGATTGGGGAAATTTTGACCCCACGGGTTTGCTAGTCGGATAGAGTTTGTAGGGGCGGGTTTCACTACTATCTTTTCTGTTTCACAACAGATGTGACTAAACCCGCCCTGAGCGAGTTTTGACCCTTTGCTTCCCTATCTCCGTCTCTCTTATTTTCCCCGTCTCCCCTGCTACTCTGCTCATAGACACACCATGGCACATCTCTACATGCTTTCAGCTTCAGTTGACACCAATGACTGCTATACGTCCCTACTTTTACAAATTATGTTGATTTTTCTACCTCACAGGGGAACCTTATGTATGAAGCGTAACACTATGGGTTAGCTTAGATACAGTAATCTTGTCTATTTCTAGATGAGCAACTGCAAAACGCTGAGGCGGCGTTTCCGGTTTCATTGACCCTGAAAAATTAAATTTTTTCTAGTGTCTCAATGTGAAAAACCTTGATTGGGAATGGGAAGGAAATGCTGCTGAAAACAGATTATCATGAAAGTTTGAGCTTATTTCTCAGTTGTCATTTAGCCGAACTCCACCACGGGAAACTGTCGGTACAGGGCTTGTCGGAATCTTGCGATCGCTATATCATCAGTTTGCCGAAGTTAGATCCGTAGTGAGTTGTGGGGGGGTGTAAAGGATAAACTGTTCGGCATTTAAACCTTAAGGTTAATAATGGCTCCCATCCTTGTAGTGCGAGTATCTTGCTCGCTACGAACTGGGGTTGTTTGTTGGCGATATTTTCCTTTGATATCGAATCCATTCTTGGTATTACCAATGGTAGGGGCACGGCAATGCCGTGCCCTTACAAATTGCCTATAATTTGTAACCAATCCGTTTAAAAAATCATACAATCTGCTAATAATCCGGTCTCCTAATAGAAAGTGCGGTGTCGCCATAGTTTTGTCACTTGAAAGTCAATAGGCTCAATAGTTGAACAGTTGAACCAGCGGCAAAAAATTAGCTCGTCTGTAGCACCAGAGGAAAAAGAGAAGCAGGATAAAAGTATCAGGGTTAAAGAATCCATGGGGCGTCACACACCACTAAACCCCGGTTCTACCCGATAACCGGGAACATTAACCGCTTCCATCTGTATCCAACCATTGCCTAATTCCCCCCGCAGTACCCCCGTCGCCCAAACACCCTCATTATGTCCACTGGGAAAGCCAAACACCCGCACTGGATGTTGCCAAACATCGTCTGCTGTCACTAACCGCACAGGTTGCACCCCAGGCGGACATTCACCTTCTAACTTTAATGTGATTTCATAGCTGACTTCGCCACCAACTGAGGTAAAGACAGCGCCTGCATCAGCGGTTAACTTCAGTCCAAACTTAACTTCGACTTCATCAGCGGGAGTGTTGAGATCGTTGAGTTTAGAAATGATTTTGGAGGCGACAGGCTTAATCGTATCCAGTGCTTGATCAAAGGACTGTTGGGCTTTGAGGGCTAACCGTCCCGATGGTAACGCGACTCGTTCAACCGCCGCCGTTTCAGGTTCGTCTACCTCCACTAAGAACGTGGTGTTGTCGTCTAGGGAAAATTCAACAAGTTGTTTCAATTGTGACCTGGAGAATGGTATTGTACCTGATTTTATCAAACGGTCAAGTGAGGGCGGGTTTAGTTACATCTGGGTGAAACAAGAAACGATAGTAGTGAAAAGAGCCCCTACACACCCAACAGTCCCCCAAAAATTGTGCCAGTGGAGAAATGTTGATTACTATTAAGTCTGGGAAGTACAACTAGGTAATGCCATGACAATAACCATTTCCCCAGACCAAATTGACCGGATTGTGAGCAATCGACACCATGATCCGTTTGAAATACTTGGGTCTCATCCCATTGAACGGGATGGTAAAACAAGCTGGGTTGTAAGGGCTTACCTGCCTAAAGCAGATGCAGCTTGGGTGATTCGTCCTACGGAACGGGAAGAATACCCGATGCAAGCAGTTAGTCATCCTCATCTTTTTGAATGTGAGATTGATATACCAGAGTTAGCCAACTACCAACTGCGGATTAAAGAAGGCGAGCATGAACGGGTGATCTATGACCCCTATGCCTTTCGCTCTCCGCGTTTGACTGATTTTGATGTTCACCTATTTGCCGAAGGAAATCATCATCGCATTTACGAAAAATTGGGCGCTCACCCCACTGAATTTAAGGGCGTCCAAGGGGTTCACTTTGCAGTCTGGGCACCGAACGCCCGCAATGTCTCAGTTATCGGTGATTTCAATAACTGGGATGGACGAGAACATCAGATGCGCCAAATTGGTAACGGGATTTGGCAACTGTTTATCCCGGAAATTGGCATTGGGGAACATTATAAGTACAAAGTGAAAAACGACGTTGGACATATCTATCACAAGTCCGACCCCTACGGCTTTGAGCAAGAAATTAGACCCCAAACCGCGTCAATTGTCAATAGCCTAGACTACACTTGGCATGACGAAGACTGGCTAGAACGGCGTCGCCAGAATGACCCCCAAGAACAACCCATTTCCGTTTATGAGGTTCACTTGGGTTCATGGTTGCATGATAGTGCAGAGAATCCACCCCAACTACCGGATGGGGAAACTCGACCCGTGGTGAAAGTCTCCCAGAAACCCGAGGGACGCTTCCTCACCTATCGAGAATTAGCCGAACGACTGATTCCCTACGTCAAAGAACTGGGATTCACTCACGTCGAACTCCTCCCCGTTGCCGAACACCCTTATGATGGGTCTTGGGGTTATCAGGTTGCCGGATACTACACCTGCACCTCCCGTTATGGGACTCCCCAAGATTTGATGTATTTCATCGACCAATGTCACCAAAATAATATTGGTGTGATTGTGGATTGGGTTCCCGGTCATTTTCCCAAAGACAGGCATGGTTTAGCCTTCTTTGATGGCACTCACCTTTACGAACACGCTGATCCGCGCAAGGGTGAACACAAAGAATGGGGTACATTAGTCTTCAACTACGCCCGTAACGAAGTTCGCAACTTTCTGGTTGCCAATGCCCTATTCTGGTTTGACCGATATCATATTGATGGGATTCGCGTGGATGCCGTGGCGTCTATGCTATACCTGGACTACGATCGCAAACCCGGTGAATGGGTACCCAATCAGTACGGTGGTAACGAAAACCTAGAAGCCGCCGACTTTTTGCGCTATCTGAATTATCAGATATTCGGCTACTATCCCGGCATCCTCTCCATTGCCGAAGAATCCACCGCTTGGCCCCTCGTCTCTCGTCCTACCTATTTGGGAGGCTTAGGCTTCAGCTTCAAGTGGAACATGGGTTGGATGCACGATATGTTGGATTATTTTGCCAAAGACCCCCTGTATCGTCGCTACCACCAAAATAGCGTCACGTTCAGCATCATGTACGCCTTCAGCGAAAACTTCATGCTGGCGCTATCCCATGATGAAGTCGTACATGGAAAAGGCAATCTGCTGAGTAAAATGCCCGGAGATGACTGGCAGAAATTTGCCAATCTCCGCTGTTTATATGCCTACATGTACACCCATCCCGGTAAGAAAACCCTATTTATGGGTATGGAATTCGGACAACGGAATGAGTGGAACGCTTGGGCAGATTTAGATTGGGGGGCGTTGCAACATGCACTCCACCAACAACTGAAGCGGTTTATGGCGGATTTAAATCACCTTTACCAAAGTGAACCCGCCCTCTATACCCAAGACTTTTCTCATCAAGGGTTTGAATGGATTGACTGTAACGATGCTGAAAATAGTATCGTCTCGTTTATTCGTAAAGCCAAAGACTCGGATGACTTTATCGTCACCGTCTGTAACTTTACCCCTCAACCCCATCCCCACTATTGGATTGGTGTCCCCGAACCCGGTTTCTATGCTGAAGTATTGAACAGTGACGCTGGAGATTACGGCGGTAGCAATATGGGGAATATGGGCGGGCGCTGGACAGGTGAATGGTCTCATCCGAGATGGTCTCATTACATTGATTTGTGCCTACCCCCCTTAGGGGTTTTAGTCCTGAAATTAGACCGGAATAAGTAGGTAGGAACAATCAAAGTTAACGGAGGGGTTTGTCATTTGTCATTTGTCATACTCGCTTTCATCGAGAAGCAAGCTACGTAAGAGTTGAAGTAGGCGGTGGGCGCACAGCCATGCGTCCCTACCCCCAAAACCCTCTGCGCCCCTCTGCGCTTTTCCTCTGCGTCCCTCTGCGTTAAAAAATTATGCCACCGCTTACGGGACAAAACTTTTTTGTTGATTACTGACCAGGGAAACATGACAAAAACCGCAACCAAAAGAACACCCATCACATTAATCGCAGACGAAACCCAAAAACTCCTCGATTGGGCTGACCAAATTCAGCAATCTGATGAAACAATCTTCAACAAAGCCAAAATCCTAGCCACCCGTCTCGGTGCCCATTATCGTGCCGATGGACTCACAGAAATTGGCTTCTGGACACCCGAACTCGCCGCAGATATGTTCCAACCCAAGAACATTTATCTAGAAGTTCTCACTCCTCTTGACAAAATTGACCCCACCTTACCTAACCAAAAGGTAAAAGTTCATCGGGAACACCTGCAACTGGAAAAACAAGGCGAATATTTCTGGGGCGTCGTTTCCGGAATGTGTCCAGGAACCAAAGACCAGATGGGTTCTTTCTATTGGCTAAAATACCTGGATTTCCAGAATGAAATCCAAACCATTGGCGATGTTTTAGCCTATTCCTTACCTTATGGCGTCTACGCCCCAGCCGAACTCTATGACCTAAATCGTCTACAAGAAAAACGCCGTGATCTGGATTATTTTGGTCAAGGTGATGCCGATGAATCGGGGATGATTCGCGTTCATCCCCCCCGTAATATCTTACAAATTCATATCACCACCGCCGCAAAAGAAGGCACTCTGGCGGGGTTAACCCGGATCTATCAACGGATTGCCCAAAAATTAAACAGCAATGAAGCCTTAACCCCAGCCGAACAATGCTATATCGGCTATGATGCCGTGCAAATTCTGCCCATTGAACCTACCGTGGAATATCGGATAGAACATGATTTGGGACAAGGGTTTTTTATCTTCAATGAAGATGACTTAGATGAAATCGATCCCGACACCGAACAGGTAGATTACGAAACCGAGGATATTAAAATCACCCTGAAAAAACCGGATATCCAAAACTGGGGCTATGATATCGTTATTTTTGGGTCTTCGGCAACGAATCCATCAGTCCTAGAAACCTTGCGCCCGGATGAATTAGTGGAGTTTATTAGTATACTCCACACCTTCCCCACGGGTTCAATACAAGTCATCTTTGATATTGTTTATGGTCATGGGGATAACCAAGCTATAGACGTACTCAATGGGCGCTTTCTCAAAGGACCGAATATGTACGGTCAAGATGTGAACCATCAAAATCCAGTCGTGCGGGCAATTTTGTTGGAAATGCAGCGGCGGAAGAATAATTTTGGGGTTGATGGAATTCGCGTGGATGGTGCACAGGATTTCAAGTTTTTTAACCCTCTATCAGGGCGGGTAGAATATGATGACGCCTACCTGAAAGATATGGGGGAAGTCGTGCAAGAAATTGGATCACACCAACGGCGACTCTTTGCCATTTTTGAAGATGGACGCCCGTGGCCCGCACAAGGGTGGGAAGAAATTTCTACCTATCGGGATATTGTTGAATTTATGCCCGATGCGTTTCAGTGGGGTCCTTTAATTTTTGCCCATAATACGCCCGGTTTGCAGAAGTTTTGGGATAAGAAATGGCGTCGGGTTTGTGATGTGATGCAGGTTGGCGAAAACTGGATTACTGGGTGTGGAAACCATGACACTCTACGTCGAGGAACCCAGGTGGAACCCGGATTACCGATTAATTGGAATTTGGGGAAAACCTTACCGGAAGTGTTGAATACGGCGTATAACAATCCAGCCGTGACGCTATGGGTGTATGGTTTTAGTCCGGGTTTGCCGATGGACTTTATTAACTGCACCATGGAATCCGCTTGGGGCTTTTTCCGTAATACTGATGATCGGTATGGGGTGAAAGTCGCGGCGGAAGAGGCGGGATTTTTGGATTGGCAGGTGGAAAAGTCTGTTTATAATGACCAAGGGGATATTTTTCCTCGGCTGAAGCAAATGGGGTTCCACAAGATTGATGAATTACGTCAGTTTATGCGGGGACTTTATGACGCGATCGAGGAAACGAATTACGATTTAGAAGAAGTGGCAAGTTTATGTCGGCGTTATCTGGGGGCGGAGTCAGAGAAAGAAGAAGTTAAGCAGGAAGTAACGAAGCGGAAATCGGCGGCACAATTACAGAAGCTGAATGTACCAGAAAAATCTCAGGTGTTAACTGATTTAGATGTCGGTAAGCTGAAGGTTTTTGCCAGGGCGTTTATGGAAGATATGCACCAAGCTTGTAATGTGTGGAATTATGAGGAGTATTTGGTGCCAGAATTAGCGGCGTTTAATTTAGCGTTGCGGTGTTTCCGTCATGATCATCCTTGGCTGCGGCATAATTTATCGGCGTTGGATCGGTTTAACCGGATTAGTGAGGATAACTATACTATTTTCTATGGCTTACGAAGTCAACCAATAGAGGAGGGGGCGAGTGAAAAGCCTGATCAGTTAGCGATGGTGTCTCACATGGGCGGTGATCCAATTACTGTGACGCTGGGAGACTGGCTACAACTGGATTTGGAGGAATGGCGGGTTGCGATCGCGTCTCCAGGATTAGAGGTGAGTGATCTGCGATCGTTTGAGTTACGAGACACCCAGGCGCTGCTATTGGAACGAGTGGGTTGAGGGAAATGTTTGTAGTAGGCACGAAGCGTGCAAAAAGCGAAGACAGCGCTTACTACAAACTGGAGGAATGGTGGATGGAAGCATGTCACCGTTGTAGTGGCGTGGCACAGCTAAAATGGTAGATTAGAATTGTAGGGGCGCAAGGCTTGCGCCCAGTTTAAACGTCAAATCTATTCCACAATTTTAGCTGTGTCAGTCCGCCATCGTGTGTTAGCGAAGCGTAACGCACCTTTACCCTATCCAAACTTCCCGGACTCGATCGGGTAAATAATCATCAATATTGGTGAATGAAGTAACATCACATTCAATCGCTAAGTCGGGGCGCGGATCATGACACCAATCAATTCGGCGTTTTCCCACTTTACAGCGGTTTTCAAGTTAGTTAACTACAGACCATGATTGACGCGCCAGCTACGAATACGTCAGCATTAGCAGCAAATAATATTTCTAGATTTTCCTTAACTGTAACAATCCAGCGAAATTGTTTGGTGTTGTCTGATATATGTTGATCATCGCTGTCGGGGTAGATGATATCGGTGGCTGGGTCAGTTTTTAATTGCTTTATCATCTCACTAAGTCCCTTAAGTTAAGTTCGTAGTAAGGGCTTTAGCCCTAAAAAATCCTCGGCGAGACTCCAACACTTGTGGACGAGTCTCAGAAAAAAGCTTACTGAGACAAATATAGCGTTCTCATGAGATGAGATACAGGGAGTGAGGGCACACATCAGCACATCAAGGACGCACGTAAGTCATGCGTGTCAACTTAAGCTCAACCCCTCACCCCCAGCCCTTCTCCATCCCCCCTAACCCCCCTTTTATCCCCCTCCCGTCCCCCTTTTTAGATCCCCCTCCCGTCCCCCTTTTAGATCCCCCTTCCGTCCCCCTTAAAAAGGGGGAGACCAGCGGATGCTTCGCCTTTGTTGCACGGGGGAAGCCATAGGAGGCTTCGCTTTTTGTTCCATGGGGGAAGCCAGCGGATGCTTCGCCTTTGTTGCACGGGGAAGCCCAAGCTATTGCCGCCGTTATTGGTAATTTTAGTAATCTGATCCAGCAGTTTCCTCTAGGAAATCAAGCAACGAACCTGGAAATCGCGATTACGGGTTATGAAGTGATACTTACTCTGTTTACCCGCGAAAATCACTCCGAAACTTGGGCATCAATTCAGAATAATCTGGGGAATGCCTACCGTAACAGAATCAGGGGAGAAAGGGCAGAGAATATAGAATGTGCGATCGCCTATCTTCAAGCCGCCCTTCAAGTCAAAACCCGTGACGCCTTTCCTAGCGACTGGGCAATGACGCAAAATAATCTGGGTGCTGCCTACAGTGAAAGAATCAGGGGAGAAAGGGCTTGCCTACTATCAGAGAATCAGGGGAGAGAGGGCTGAGAATATTGAAAGTGCGATTAAATCCTATCAAGCCGCCCTGGAAGTTAGAACCCGTGACGCCTTTCCTAGTGCAGCGCGGCAGAAATAACCCACCAGTCTAGAGCGCCGATAAGCGTAAGGGAGCTGCGTAAAAATAAAGTAAGCTGCTATGCGGCTAAATCCAATAATTTAGCTCCTGAAACCCTTTGATAGCTTAGATTGCCTTATCAAATTAAATGCATTACAGCTTACCAGTGAGGAAATGCTGAATTCATGAACTCAGCCAAGCTTCCTGAGTACATTATTAAGTCGCAAGTCCCTAATCACGATGGGGGTAAAGCATGAGAAAATGAGACGCGCTCGCGCAACGGCTAAATAATCCTACTCGCGATCGCACTTGAGTGGACTTTAGACTGAAGTCCTCCCAGTGCGGATGTACTACACGTAGGCTAAAGACTTATCCCGTAAGGGTTTTAGCTCACAGCA